>NZ_JAUBRA010000010.1:0-129436 GCF_036701555.1 Microcoleus sp. Pol10D4 | reverse complement strand
GCAACAGACTGAGGACGAATTGGCACAATCCCAGTTTCAACTGCAACAGACTGAGGACGAATTGGCACAATCCCAGTTTCAACTGCAACAGACTGAGGACGAATTGGCACAATCCCAGTTTCAACTGCAACAGACTGAGGACGAATTGGCACAATCCCAGTCTCAACTACACCAGACTGAGGACGAATTGGCACAATCCCAGTCTCAACTGCAACAGACTGAGGGTTTGTTAGAACAATCCCTATCTCAAATTCAGCATCTACAAACAGATTTGGATACCAAGGTTTCCCAACTAGGCAACACGCAAAGAGAATTAGAGGATTATCACCATAAAATGCAGCAAGTTCAGTCTAAAATTGAGCGATTGGAGTTTCAGCAAGCCATAGCCATTAACAGTAATGGACACAGTAAGAGCCAGTACGAAATCTTAGTGTCAGAGGCGTGGTATGCTTATGCTACTGGCGCTATCACCGAGATGCAAGACAGCCTCAAACAATCCTTGAAATATTCGCCTTTCTCACGCACCAATACAGTTAGTAGCTGGTTAGAGATATTTAGTAAATTATCAGGAGAAAAAGGTCATAATTTAGACACTATTGGGCTGACTAATTTAGTAGAGTGGAAACAGTTAATGCGTTTGGTAACAAGCAAGCGTTAAAGCTTTAGCAGTTAAGTTTCAAAGAAAAATCACAATCAAACCATTAGAGTAAATTAAAACATGAGCGATCTATTATTGGCATCGGTAGAATTAATTTCTGTTCATCGGCCTAAAACAGCAGGAACGACATTTGGGAAGGTGATATTACCAAAAAATTATCAGAAACATAGCATTTGGTATTACTATGATTTTTTACCGATAAATAATCTTATACAAGAAGGCAATCTGACAATACAAACCAGAGTAATTCATGGTCATTTTTCGATAGAAAAGTATTGAGGATACTTCAATAATGCCAAACGTGTGATTTGGCTTAGGAATCCAATTATTTTATTAATTTCTGCGTATTATTTTTGGATGGCATCTGGTCGTGATAATATTTTTCACGATAAAAATCATCGATATGTAGTAGAAAACAAACTAGATTTTTCTGAGTTTGTCAAGCAGCCTTTTACACACAACATGATTTCTAACTACTTTGCTAAAGGAATGAAATTAAGTGATTTTTACTTTGTAGGAATTCAAGAGTTTTTTATAGATGACTTAAACGATATAAAAAAATATTTGGGTTGGCCTCCGCTTAAAGTCACGACCTCAAATCGTAATTCTTATGATAATTACCAAGACAAGGTAATGGAGATATTGACAAACCAATCTCTGGTTAAAAATATAGTTTCTCTCAACAGTGCAGATATGGAACTTTATCGGCAAGCATTAAGCTTGAGAACTAAACGAAAAGGGCTATCAAGTTGTAAAGAAATGTACGAACTATCCTTGAAAAAATCACAGTCACGATTGAGATACAATTCGTGTAAGGAAACGCAATTATTTAATTGCAGCGGTTTGGGTAGTGAACAGGGAGTAAATCTTCCATAAGGCAGGGCTGTTTCATTTGAGAGACTTATAGCCTAAAATTTATTCATTGCTTTTAAAATGAAGATTGATGCCTTAAACAGTTGAGAGTTAGTTTATCATAAAATAACCAACCAAAGGGAAAAATCAAGGATGATGACTGAACACACTTTTATTCAAATTCAGGAAGTTGTCAAGCTTCCTCAAAACGACCCAGAATTGTTATGGGGGTTTAATATCGACACTCCAAACACTTCATACAAAACAGATAAATATGAACTTTTGTTCGCGGGTTGGATACTAGGTAAGAACGCTCAAGTAGTCTCTATCGAGGTCATCAGCAGCAATAATAATGTAATACAGACCATTGCTGTCGATAAGCCACGTCCAGATGTTGCTCAAACTTATACCCAAGCTTCCCATGCAGGCAGAAGTGGTTTTTGGGAAAAAGTAGGAGTGAGTGAACTGGGGACGGAAGTTGAGTTACTTATCCAAGCTGTGTTCTCAGATCAAAATCGCTTGCCAATCAGCAAGGTGAAATTTCAAAAGAAACTTCCATTCCTAGAACAGGTTAAGGCAGATTTGGCGCGATCGCAGACACGACTAAAACAAATTCAAACAGAACTGGATCGCCCTCAGCCGAATTACTTTAAACCTCAACTAAGTGCTACTGACCAAAAACAAAATGACTCTATTCTGAAATATGCTACTCACTTGAGCGACCAAGAATGGTTTGAGGCAATTGTTAAAAGTGTAGAGCATCCGTTTGTAGATGGTATCAAACTGCCGGGATTCCCGCCCGATGAAATTCAGCGCAATACTGTTGGCTCGTCGGGGAAGCTTGCTCTAGGTGAAGGATTTAATTTCTATTCTGAGATTAAGCGGTACGCAGCTACGTTGGGACGGCCACTAACCAGAGCCAGTCACATTCTCGATTTTGGCTGCGGCTGGGGACGGATGATTCGTTTTTTCCTAAAAGATGTTGTTGCAGACAATCTGTATGGCATTGATGTCGATCCGGCAATGATTGAGATCTGTTTCAATACAGTCCGCCTGGGAAACTATAGTGTAGGCAAACCAGAGCCACGCACTGAATTTGCTAACAATAGCTTCGACGTAGTGTATGCCTACTCAGTTTTCTCTCATTTGTCTGAATCCGTACACATAAAATGGGTAGAAGAGTTCTCAAGAATACTCAAACCTGGTGGTATTCTTATAGTCACTGTTTGGGGAAGAAACTTTATCGAATTTTGTCGATCGTTGAGAGGTCAGAACCATGAATTTGATTGGCACAAGGCGTTAGCAAACTCATTCTTGGATACTGAGGGTGCTTTTGCGGACTATGATAATGGCAAATTTTTATATAGCGCGACGGGTGGCGGTCCTGCACTCCTTGCCTCTTTTTATGGGGAAGCTGTGATTTCGCCTGGCTACATTAAGCGGGAGTGGACTAAATATCTGACATTTTGCGATTTTGTTGATGATCCCGCCAAGTTTAATCAGGCCGTTATCGTTATGCAAAAACCCAATTAACCTAATACTGCTTCTCTCTAGAGAAGCAGTATTAGGTAATCAGCCAAGAGGAGCAAAAACCGCTATAAACCTTTTGATTTTAAGTTATTTGCAGCTTCAAATAACGCCCAAAGTTAAACCAATACAAAAAGAGTTCAAAATAACTCGGCCAATTTAAAGGGGAGGGAGCAAGAAGATTTGACAGCTTATGAGATTGCATTTGGGACAGAAGGCTGGTAAGAATCTTCCTTGATTCTTCGTCACCGATGGATTCCAAAAATTCAAAAGTATTTTTGCCGTGAAAACGATAGTAATACAAATCTTGCTCCATACAAAACGGCTCTGTATAAAGTAGGGAACGAAGCAGAAAATCCCAATCATGGAATACCGAGAACTGCTAAACTCACCCACAGGGTTAAAAAGCTCCTTTAGAAAAACGAAGTTTCCAGTAGATATTCCTACATCTGATATCAAAGAAGCAAACCCAACAGAAGGATACTGTTCAATAAGTTTGTGGATCAATTTTCAATTTGCATCGGATAATAGTCCCTATAAAATTTTTATTTGGGGCTTACAAAAAACCTTATGTATTTACATAAACAGATTTTTGGTAAACTTCTTGGAGTCCACAACGACTCAAAAAAAATTCAAAGTAACCGGGCCAATTAAAGGGAGAAGGAGCTAAAGGATTAATAGTTTTTTGACATCGTACAGAATCGAAGTATTGTTTCAAGACATCAGGACCATCATCCACCCCTAATTTTTGCAGGGATTTGAATGTATTGGTTTCATGTAACCGATAATAATACAGTTTTTCTTGAACAAATAAGGGCTCTGTATAGAACAGACATTGTAATATAAAATCCCAATCATGACAATATCTAAAACTTCTAAACCCGATAGTTTGTTCATATAGGCTTTTATAAAACACAAAGTTACCGGTACTAATAGCAGGATTAAAACGAAGACAAGCAAAACCCAAAGTAGGAAAATCTTTAGTGCTGGCTTGAATCCCTGCATAAGCTAAGGCCCAAGCATTAATTTGACTGACATCTCGGTTCTTATCATCAATATATGATACTCTGCTAAAGGCAAATTGTTTTTGCTCTTCTTGCATGGCTTCTACCATTATTTTAATACGATCAGGATGATAAATATCATCGGAATTAACAATAGAAATAATTTCTCCTTGTGCTTGCATTATACCATGATTTATGGCTGCATGAGCACCTTGATTTATTTCAAAATGGATAAACCTTATTTTATCAGAAAATCTTTTCCTCCATTTCTCATTTTGGCAAAGTTGAGCAACATATTTTCCTGAACCATCAGGGGAACAATCATCAATTATTATTAATTCTATCTTTTCATAGGTTTGGTCAATGATTGTCTCTACACAGTTGTGAATGTATTCTTTGTGTTGATAGTAAGGAATTACTATCGAGACCAATGGTTTGGCATCTAATTGAGTCATGTTAATTATTCTCATGTTAAAGGTATCTCTGAAATTGGGGTGGTATAGCTTGCCATTGAGTGATGATTTCTTCTAATTCATCTAATGATTCATCAAAATTATCTAAATCTTCCCCGTTTAGTAGTTTGAAAATCAAACTATTTACATCATTTTTTTGAGCATGATATTCTTTGATTTTTGTCTTCAATGTGCCGCATATTTGTGTTGCCATTGATGTTTCTTTTTTAACTAAAATATCTAAATAAGCAACCTCCACAGTTTGATCATTTTCTTGGACTGAATAACATTGCAAAACATATTTTGACTCAGAGGCTAACAAATCTTCCACTCTAATCCAAGCAGAAAATCCCACATCTAATTGTTTACATTGGGGATGAAATTCACCCACATCGGGGCGGCTCATATAGATATCTATTTCAGCCAAGACAGTGTTTTTATTGTGACATATTCTAATCTTTTTGACTTCAATCCCAGTTTTGTCAAAACACCAACCTGAGATTATTAAATGTTCTTTTGAATTAACTTTAGTGTTAATAGTTGGACTATCAAAAAAGATCATAGCTTGACTTTGACTTTTCAACTCAATATTGGTAACCAATAATGAATACCCTATTTTCTCTTTATTGTTTTCATCAATCAATAAATCTATACTTCTTTGCAAGAGCTTAATTCTAAGCTGAAGTCCATTAATTAAATCTGTTAAATGAGCTTTTTTCTGAACAGACAAATAACGTATTAAATTGATAGATGTATGTAAACCGTAAATTCCATTCAAAGCTCTATAATTAGCAGATAAATAACCATGTCCATACTGAACATCAGGTTCTAAATAAGTGCCTTCTCCCCATTCATTCCAAGCATTGACAAAAACTAATCTTTCATCACCCGAATAGATTTGTTTAGTTTTTTCAATAACTCCACTCAACCATAATTCATATACTTCTGGGCTATTATGAAGAAAAACATGAGCTTTTTTGCCGCGTCGTGCTGTATTATCCCAAGATGTCATGACCGAAAGAAACTCTTTCTCTGAGGGGAATTTGCTTCTTAATGATTTTTCTACTATTGGTCGACAATCAAAAATATGACCTTGGAAATCGTTAGCACCCAAAGTAGCGGGATTGATTAAGTCTGATTCTGTACCCATGTCATGGGGCGGAAATTGGACTCCGGCATCAAAACCCCATTTAATCACTTGTGATGCTTGTTGTTGAAAACCTAAACATCCACTTAGATAGACTTCGCCGACATCATTTTCACGCCAAACCTCGCGCCATAATTTAATAGTTTCTTCAATATTTGGCAAAATATTAGCTCGATAAATTAATACCAGAGGTTTGCCATTAACTCTGATATATCGTTCATCTTTCATAAAAGGTACTAAACTTTCGGCAAAATCCTTACTATCCTCCAAGGAATGCTCTTGAGCGATTAAAATTTCATGTTCTGAACCATCCCAACGACGAGTCCAGTTTTCATTTGCCCAACACAAGCAAAAAGGAAAATCGGGGTGTTTACTCTGCAAAATTTCATCAATGGGTCGATCTAAAAGTCTTTTTCCTGCAAACCAATAATAGTAATAGCAAAAGCCATAGATACCATATTTTTTTGCCAATCTAGCCTGTGCATCCCTCACTTCGGGTAAACGTAAATCGTAAAATCCTAAATCGGCGGGTAATCTGGGTTGATAGTGTCCTTCAAACAAAGGTTTAGCTTTAGTCACATTAGTCCACTCTGTAAAACCTTTACCCCACCACAAATCATTTTCTGGTATTGGATGGAACTGAGGGAGATAGAAAGCAATGAGACGTACATCCGTTTCAATGGGTTTAATTTCCCTAGGTTTGCTAACGACAATAGCACCAGTGGGGACTGGTTCACTGCTTTTAGCTGTATTCAATAAATTTACTGGCGACTGGTTTTTAATTGGCTTTTTTTTTAATACCTCTTCTAACCGCCCAGAAATAGCCTTGTCATCAGGCCGAATCTGTAACGCCATTTGATAAAAGACGATCGCCCCATCCGGCCAACTGTGTCGCACCAAAGCATTAGCCAACTCAACATAAAGGTCAGCATCATTCGGCGCAATCTCCAGGGCCTTGTGATACAACTGCACATCATCAGGATTCTCCTGAATCGCCCGCCGATACAAATGCATCGCTTCCTTCAACTCCCACTGCGATCGCATCCTCAAAGCATCAGCCAACTTTTGCGAAAGCCACGGCAAATCAGCCTGAATTTCCGCAGCGCGGCGGTAAGCGGCGATCGACTCATCCCACCGTTCCAGCTTCTCAAAAGCCGTTGCCATGTTGTAATAAGTCCACGGAAAATCAGGATTTAACTCGGCCGCGCGTCGGTAAACATCGATCGCTTCCTCCCACCTTTCCATTTCTAGCAGCGCGTCGCCCAACTTGCTCTGCGACCAGAAGAAATTCGGATTAACTTCGTTAGCACGGCGGTACGCAACAACCGCCTCATCCCAACGTTCCAAATTCACCAGCGCTTCTGCTAAATTGTTGTGCGCCCAAAAATGGTCGGGATTGAGTTCGATCGACCTTTGGTAAGCCGAAATTGCCTCATCCCACCTTCCCAGCTTAATCAGCGCGTCTGCTAAATAATTGTGCGACCAACTGAAATCTGGATTTAATTCTGTTGCTTTCCGGTAAGACTCTACAGCTTCTTCCCACCGTTCCAGCTTCAGCAGCACATCGGCTAAATTGTTGTGAGACCAGCTAAAATCTGGATTTAATTCGATCGCCCTGCGGTAAGCATTTACAGATTCCTCCCAGCGTTCCAACTTAACCAGCGACTCAGCTAAATTGTTGTGCGACCAAGAAAGATCGGGATTATTTCTAATAGCATTGCTGTAAGCATCTACCGCCGCTTCCCACTGTTCTTGACCCTTAAGAATTTCCCCCAATTCGTGATAAGCTGCGCCCGCATTTGGGTTCAACTCAACCGCGCGCCGGTAACACTCAATTCCCTTATCTACCTTACCTTGCTCGATCAAAGTTTTGGCTAAATTCTCGTGTTCCTCAGCGGTGCCAGACTTGGGGTCGATCGCAAATGCTCGATACCAAGCCTCAGCCGCCTCCTCCGACTTGCCTAACTGCGTCAACAGTTTCGCAAAATTGCGGAAAGCACCTGCAAAATCCGGTTTCAGGGAGATCGCCTTTTCGTAAGCAGAAACCGCTTGCTGCCACTGTTCTTGCTGCGCGCAAATGCTGCCGTAATTAGCGTAAGCTTCGGCAAAATTTGGGTTAATTTCTATTGCTTTGACATAGCAACTTTTAGCTTCATCAATTTTGCCGCCAGCTTGTAGCGCGTTGCCCAGCATTTTGTAAAGCGGCGCTTCCGGCTTTATTTGTAGCGCTTTTTTGCAAGCTGCGATCGCCTGTTCCAATTTTCCCTGAGCAAAATAGCCTTCTGCCAATATTTTGTATGCTTCTGGATCTTCTATATTAATTGTAGAATTAACTGCCTGCTGCACTGGCTGCTTAACTGGCTGCTGCACTGGCGGCTTAACTGCACCGTTTGTCGCCGTTGCACCCGCCAAAGTTTGCTCTCCCTCGCTGCCGTTTCTCGCATTAGCTGCGTTCAGTTCAATAGCTTTGCGATAATATACTGTCGCTTCCTCTAACTTACCTTGTTTTTTGAGCGCTTCGCCCAAATTTTGGTAAGCAGTTGCCACATTAGGATTTAATTTTATGGCGCGATCGTAACAGGCGATCGCTTCGGGGAATTTTTCCTGCCGGAAAAAAGCGTCGCCCATATTCAAGTGTTCCCCCGGCGCTACTTTTTCCGGTTCCAAACTAAATGCTTGATACCAGCACTGCTGGGCTTCTTCCGGTTTGTTAATTTGTCCGAATACTTTTGCTAAATTCCGGTACACTCCCGCGAAATTCGGCTTAATCGCGATCGCCTTTTGATAAAATCCGATCGCCTCCTGCCATTTTTGCTGCTGCGCGCCAAGGCTGCCCAAATTCGCATATACTTCCGCAAAATTCGGTTCTATTTCAATCGCTTTAGCGTACCAGTGCCGCGCCTCTTCCATCCTGCCTTGAGCTTGCAGCGCGTTGCCCAAAGTCTTGTAAGCTGGTGCAAAATTGGGGTGAATCTTCAAAGCTTGCTCGCAGGATGCGATCGCTTCTTCTATTTTTCCTTGGGATAAGTATATTTCTCCCTGTTGGTTAAATTGAACCGCTGTTGATTCTGTATTCACTGTTGATGGCATATGGGCGGCGGCTCCAGAGGCAGGAATTAAATAGGGTAGTCAAAACGTTTCACAATTATACTCGCGTTTGACACTAACAGAACCGGACTTGTTCCCCCAATTCTTAATTTTTTTGACTCCCGGTGCTGGTGAGGAACCGGGATTCTCGGCTAATTTTTTGATTTTACGGCTAAATATGTAAGAATCAGTACGGTTTCTGGGAGATTTGCGCGCCAGTCCAGACTTTTTCACCTTCGGGTCGATCGCCCGTGTTGTAAAGGAAAGTAAACACGGCAGGTTCTTGCTTGTGGGATGCTTTGTTGTGGACTGGGCAAGGGAACCCGCCTAAAAAAATATTACAAACGGCGCCAGATGTGCGATCGAACCTAAACGAAAATAGCCTTTTTAGCAAAAAACGATCGCCCTTTTGGGAAAAAGCGATCGCCCTTTTTTTCAACCATTAGTTAAGAACTATTAGCAATTACTAATTAAGCTGCTGCGGCTGCGTCTGCTTCTGCGTCTTCGGCTTCAGAACCTGCTTGAATTCCCAGCACGGTAACAACCACCTGATCTGGTTCGCCGAGAGCTACCACTCCTGCAGGCAAAACTAATTCGTGAATGTGCAGCGCATCCCCAACCTTTAAATTAGAAATATCTACTTCAATTGCTTCAGGAATGCTGTCAGGTTTGCACTTAACTGCTAGTTGCGTCAGCACGGTATCCAAGATGCCGCCTTCTAACTTGACGCCCACAGCTTCGCCGACAAAATTCAGCGACACTTCAACTTCCAGGCTGTCTTGAGTTGCCACGGAGAAAAAGCTCAGGTGGTAAGGATAGCCCTTCCAAGGATGAACTTGAACTTCCCGGAGCAATGTTTTTCCGCTCCAAGAGAGGTCGGGAATGCTGAGGTCAATTAGGGTATTGTTGACTACGTGCTTTTTGAGCAGGTGTTCAACTGTTTTGGCTTTGATGGTAAGGGAAATGGATTCAGAGCCTTTGTGCCCGTAGAGGACGGCGGGAATCAATCCAGAGCGACGGAGGGCGTTAGGTTTGCTGCCTTCTGCCCGCTTTTGACATTCTACTGCGAGTTCCATTTTATGACTTTCTGTTGATTGTTTTCACATTTTACCAGAATTGTGATATTGCGATCGAACATTAATCAGACTCAGGTCAACGGTCACACTTTAACTAGCTTGTATGGTGCGTCAGTATTGAGTTTATGACAAAAAATTTAGGTCTTATCAACTGACGCACCCTACGAATTGAACCAGTTGCGTAAGTCCCGATTAAATTCGCTGAAGGTATTGATAATTTTCGTTTTCCACACACTTGAGCAATTCCAGCATTTTTCTGAGACGGTACGTTCCTGATTGATACTCTTCTTTTGAAGGGTAATCACCAAGCTTAGTAAGAACTGCATCGCTTTCACTGATGATTGCTTCGCTGAAAATTTTCTTGAACTGCTGGCGAATATCTTGATTTAATTCAACTAGAGGCAGAATTACATTTTCTTCATCTAGGTAAATTTGGGTTTCGACTGATTCGCCACCTATTTTTGAAAATGCTGATTTTGCTAACCATTCGTAAGTAGCTGCTGTTATTCTTACACTATCGGACGGTTCACCATTTGCTGAATAAAAACTGATGTCAAACATTGGGATTACTCCTGCTACTAAACATCTAGAAACTCGTTCAAAGGAATATTTTCTGCATAAGCTATAGCCTTTCTCAAAAAGGTGAGGTACGAATTTTGACCTGGAAAGCTTGACTATACAGGGTTTCTGTATACCTCATTTATCTGAGAATTGCTATATACCTGCTTTTATAAATTTTGCCTTGCCAGGTCCAGAAATTCTATCGGCACTTACAACTGCAATGACAGTAGCAGTATCAATAATTTCATTAACTGCTTTTCCTGAAAGGTATGTGGTTTTGATTTCTATATGCGGTAAGTTTGTTTTTCTTTCCTCTAAGGTTGACTGTGAATCTTTGATATTTTCTCTCGTGTATTGATTATGAAGATCCCGAATTATTTCTTTTACTTGCGAGACCTCATTGGGAGCGACAATCAAAATGTCTCCTTTCGGATCGTTGCCAGTAGTTCTCTGGGATGCAATGCCAGCTTCAGCTAACTTTCCGATTACCCAGCCCACCAAATCTCGATGAAGGGTTAGTTGGTATATCAGACGATCTTCATCGGTCATTGGAGCATCGTCACACATGAGATAGACCCTTTTTGTCTATTATAACTAAACCTGTTATGATTGTGATGCTACAGGCGTACCGTCAGCAGAGAGCAAAGCGCGTTTCGGGCCGTGAATCGGGTCTTCTACAATAATAGTTTGGTCGCGGCTCGCACCGAGAGAAACGATCGCGATCGGCACTTCCATCAAATCTGCCAAAAACTTCAGATAATTCAAAGCTTGCGGTGGTAAATCTTCCAAATTCCGGCACTCTTCCGTAGACTGTTTCCAACCGGGAAGGGTTTCGTAAATAGGTTGGCACCGAGCAAATATCCGGGAACTTTTGGGGAAATCAACACATTTTTCGCCGTCAATTTCGTAAGCAACGCAAACTTTTATTTCTTCTAATTCATCCAACACATCTAGTTTGGTAATTGCCAGACAGTCAAGGCCGTTGATGCGGACTGCGTAGCGGCCGATTACTGCGTCGAACCAACCGCAGCGGCGTTTTCTGCCCGTTGTCGTGCCGAATTCTGCACCTCGATCGCCCAAAATTGCGCCAATTCCATCTACCATTTCGGTAGGGAATGGGCCTTCTCCGACGCGGGTTGTATAAGCTTTTGCTACGCCAATTACGCGATCGATCGCTGTTGGCCCGACTCCGGTTCCCACACAAGCACCGCCAGCGATGGGATTGCTGGAAGTAACGTAAGGATAAGTGCCGTGGTCTAAGTCTAATAAAGTGCCTTGCGCGCCTTCAAACAGAATATTTTTCCGCTTGTGAATTCCCTCATAAATCTTCAGGGAACTATCTACTACGTGCGGCCGCAAACGTTCCGCATACACCCGATATTCATCAATTACATCTTGCGGATTTAAAGGCGGCAAATTGTAGAGTTTTTCTAGAAGGACATTTTTACAATTAATCGTCCATTCCAATTGTTCTTGCAACCCTTCCAAGTCCATTAAATCTAGCATCCGAATGCCAGTACGTTCCGACTTGTCGGCGTAAGTAGGGCCAATGCCGCGTCCCGTCGTCCCGATTTTATAATTTCCCCGCTGCGTTTCCGATGCTACATCAATTAATCGATGATAGGGCATCGTTACGTGAGCAGTTTCCGAAATCATCAGGGAGGTTGTCGAAATATTCAGTGCCTCTAGCTGATCTAACTCTGCAATTAAAACTTTAGGGTCGATGACGGTGCCACAGCCGATAATACACTCTTTATCAGGGTAGAGAATCCCAGACGGAATTAAGTGCAGCTTGAAAGTCTGACCGTTGACTACCACGGTGTGACCCGCGTTGACGCCCCCTTGGTAGCGGACAACGATATCTGCGGATTTGCTGAGCAAATCGGTAATTTTGCCTTTTCCTTCATCGCCCCACTGGGCGCCGATCACAACTACGTTAGCCAAGGGTTTCTCGCGTTCAGTTCAGGTTGACACAATCTCCGATTATGTACGAATGCGTCCCAAATGTCAATCTATTTTAGATTTTAGATTTTGGATTTTAGATTTTAGATTTTAGATACGGGCATGGGGCATGGGGCATGGGGCATGGGGCATCTCCCAAAAAGCCTGTTTTGAAAAGGCAAGATGCCTGTCCCACAAGAATTATGGGAGATGTCTATTGGGCATTAGGCATTGGAACTCACAAATAACCAATGACTAATGACTAATGACTACTGACTACTGACTACTGACTAATTAATTTTTGTTAACATTGAGAAAATAGAGGCTTTGTTGCCATGACTTTACACGCTGAGTTGCACCGCCATCTGGGTGGTTCTGTTGTTCCTAGGGTGCTGTGGCGGTATTTCGATCGCCACAATGCTGAGATGGTTAATCGATTTCAAAAATACTCGGAGTTTGAAGAGTTTTACACTCGTCCGCGCAATACTCTCAATGAGTATTTGGAACTGCACACGCTGGTAGAAAGCGTTCAAACTGTTGAGACTTTGCCTTATTTCATCTATCGGTTGATGCGGGGCGCTTACGTGTTTGAAAATCTGGCTTATTTGGAGTTGCGCTATACGCCTTATTTGCGGACTCCAGAACATTTGGATCAGTCAGAACGCATTGATTTGATGGCAGAAATTGTCAAGGTTGTGGGCAAGGCAAGTCAAATTAGCGATTGTCCGATTGTTACCAGCCAAATTTTGTGTATGCACTCGCGTTTGCCTTATGAAGTGAATCGGGCGATCGTAGATTTGGCGGCGCAAATGGGAGAATATGTTTGTGCGATCGATATAGCTGGCGGCGATGATTGTATTGGCGAGCGTTTGGAGGAGTTTGTCGGATTGTACCAGTACGCGAGGTCGATCGGCATCAAAACTACCGGCCACCTCTACGAAACTACCTCTGGCTGTTATCCCGAACTTCTGCCTTATTTGATGCGTATCGGCCACGGGATTCAAATTCCGTTAAAATATCCCGAATTGCTGCCAGAAGTCGCGCGCAGAGGTCAATGCTTGGAAGTTTGCCCGACTACCTATCTCAAAACGGGGACGTTGCAGGATATGCGCGAATTGAAGGTTGTGTTCGATCGATGTTTTGAAGCTGGCGTCGATATTGCCATTTGTACTGACAACGCGGGATTGCACAACGTGCGGCTGCCTTTTGAGTACGAGAATTTATTAACTCTGGATATCATTGATTTTCGGCAATTGCAAGCGTGTCAAGAGGCCGCTTTCCGCCATGCTTTCGCCTGGCCCTACGGGGAGCGGCCTGTGAAAATGCTGACGGGTTTGTTGCAGCATGAGTCTGTGGGGGCGATCGTGAATTAGCTATCTAAGCTTCTCTCAATGGTTCGTAGTGAGGAATGCAAGTCCTTCTTCATAGAGAGGACTTACATTCCTTACTACGAACCGACTAATTTTTCAATCAAAAACGGGTGGCCACAAATCAGAAATTGGCAATTCCCAGGCCGGGAAAAACTCTGGAATTGTCAATATGTCTCCATCTCTGAGAACTTCCGGCTCGGCTCCTGTACGATATACTGTGAGAGTTAATCTGTCCGGGTCAATCAATATTCCCACTTCCGTTCCTAGACTCAAAAATGATTGTATTTTTTCTTTGATAGGTTTGATGCGATCGGTTTTAGATTTAATTTCCACCATCAAGTCAGGAACCAATTCTACAAAATCCCGCCGACTCCGCTTCAGCTTTTCTGCTTTGACAAAAGATACATCTGGTGCGCGCAAGTCACTATTTGGTAAAATAAAGCCAGCGCTGGAACCCGTTAATCGACCCAGCTTGCGTGGCAGTACCCAGATTCCCAAAAGAATAATTAACCGAGATCCAATTTCATCTGAGGTGTAATCACATGGGCCCATTGCAATGATGTTCCCCTGTATTAACTCTAGTCGCCATTCAGGATGTTCAGCTTGTACTTTTTCTAAGTCTTTGACAGTTAGTGACATGATCGAGTCTCCGTCTAATACCTAAGTCTATCATAAGCTAAGCTTTAATTAAAAGAGCCAATAGATATTTGTAAAATTATACTAAGCGTCGGGCGATCGGCAGTCGGTAGCAAGTTATAGTTTGGATGCAGAATCATCAATATAAAAAGATAAAAAAACGATGACAAATATGGACGCTTACTGGATGCCCTTCACTGCCAACCGACAGTTTAAAGCGAATCCGCGAATGTTGGTTTCTGCCAAAGATATGCACTTTACAAGCGATGATAACCGCTCAATTTTAGATGGTACTGCGGGGCTTTGGTGCGTGAATGCAGGGCACGCCCGCGAGACAATTGCCGAAGCAGTTAAACAGCAGGTTTTGCGTTTGGATTACTCTCCGGCTTTTCAGATGGGACATCCGGGGGCTTTTGAATTGGCGGAACGTTTGGTAAAGATGATTCCGGGCAATTTCGATCGCGTTTTCTTTACTAATTCGGGTTCGGAATCTGTAGAAACTGCTTTAAAAATTGCGATTGCTTATCATCGGGTGAAAGGTGAAGGAACTCGCCAACGATTAATCGGTAGGGAACGCGGCTATCACGGCGTTGGTTTTGGGGGAATTTCTGTCGGCGGTATCGGTACAAACCGCAAGTTTTTTGGCAGTTTGCTCACGGGAGTCGATCATTTGCCTCACACTCACAATCTCGAACACAATGCTTTCAGTCGCAAACAACCGGAATGGGGAGCGCATTTGGCGGATGAATTGGAGCGGATTGTTGCTTTGCACGATGCGTCTAATATTGCAGCGGTAATTGTGGAACCGGTGGCTGGTTCTACAGGTGTTTTGATTCCCCCGAAAGGTTATTTGGAGAGGCTGCGGGCGATTTGCGACAAATACGGAATTCTGCTAATTTTTGATGAGGTTATTACCGGCTTCGGGCGACTCGGCTCTAGTTTTGCAACGGAATATTTTGGGGTGGTTCCTGATATTGTGACGGCGGCGAAAGGGATAACTAACGGTACGGTGCCGATGGGGGTGGTGTTTGTGAAAGAAGGCATTTATGATGCTTTTATGAATGCTCCTGAAAATGCGATCGAGCTTTTTCACGGTTATACTTATTCTGGTCATCCTCTGGCTTGTGCGGCTGCTTTGGCGACGCTGGATATTTATGAGGAAGAAAAGCTGTTTGAACGAGCCGATAAGATGGCTGGTTACTGGGAAAATGCAGTGCATTCTTTGAAGGGAGTGCGGCACGTAATTGATGTTCGCAATCTGGGACTGGTGGCGGGTATTGAGTTGGAATCTATTGCTGGGAAGCCGGGGAAACGGGCTTTTGATTGTTTCTTGCAGTGCTATGAAAAAGGGTTGCTAATTCGGACTACGGGTGATATTATTGCTTTGTCGCCACCGCTGATTATTGAGAAGGAACATATCGATCGCATTGTGGAAATTTTGACAGCGGTTTTGCAGGAGATGGAGTAGGATTTAACGAACCGCGAAGGCGCGAAAAACGCGAAGGAATAGCAAAAAGAAGATAGGTAGATGTTTTCAGGTAAAGACTCTAGTTGAGAAGGAGAAAAACCTCTCTCTTTTATTCCTTCGCGCTCTTTGCGTCTTCGCGGTTCGTTCAAAAAATTAAAAAGCGCTATAATAATTGACAACTAACGACGAATGACGAATAACTATGGTGCAATTAACTGCAAAAATCTCTGCTAACGAGTTAGCAAATTTGGCTGTAGATTTGATTCGGGAAACAGGTTGCGAGTACGGTGATGTGCGTTTTTGCAGTTACCGAAGGCAGAATCTTTACGCGCGCGATCGATCTTTAAGTCAACTGTCAGATAATGTAAGTTCCGGTTTTGGCGTGCGAGTGCTTCTAGACGGTGCTTGGGGGTTTGCAGCCAGTCACAGCAAAACACCTGCAGAGGTTGCAAGAATAGTCGCTTTGGCTGTAGAAATCGCTAAAGGCAGCCGCTTAACTCAAAAGGAACCGGTGCGGTTGGTGCCTGTAGAAAAATATGTTGATACCTACATTACTCCCATCGCCATTGATCCTTTTTCTGTACCCGTTGCTGACAAAGCTGAACTACTGTTAAATATCAACGAGCGGCTGCTAGCACACGGCGCACAAGGCATCAAAAAAGCTTCTTCTTTTTTGCAGTTCAGCCGCGAAGACAAGGTTTTTGCTTCTACAGAAGGCTCGCTAATCGAACAAACAATCTACCGCAGCTATCCGGGTTTTGGCTGTACGGCAATTGCGGGTGGCGATGCCCAAAGTCGCAGTTACGAACGCCCGCCGCTGAATATCGGTTACGAACATATTAATCCCGATGATTTGTTGAGTCAAGTCGAAAGAGTTGCGGCCGAAGCTATTGAGAAAGTCCACGCTCCTAAAATCCCTGCTGGTATTTGTAAATCCCTGATTCTTAAGCCGACAAATTTGTATTTGACAATCCACGAATCAGTCGGGCATCCAACTGAATTAGATCGGGTTTACGGCTACGAATCTAATTTTGCTGGTACGAGCTTTGCTACTACTGATAAGTTAAATAAACTGCAATACGCTGCACCTTGGGTGAATTTTAAGTGCGATCGCACTCAACCGGGTGGTCGCGGTACAATGGGTTACGATGATGAGGGAGTAAAATCACAAGATTGGTACGTTGTCAAGGATGGGATTTTAGTCGATTATCTCACTGACAGAGAGACGGCTTATCGCCTCGGACGCGGTAGCAGCAACGGTTCTGCTTACGCTGACAGTTGGTCGAGCGTGCCGATGGTGAGAATTCCCAATTTGGGATTGGAGCCGGGCCCGGATGGCGGCAGCCATACTGCTACTTTGGCAGAGATGATTGCGGATACGGAAGACGGGATTTTAATCGACGGTATGGGTAGTTATTCGATCGACCAGCAGCGGCGCAATTTTCAATTCGGCGGCGATGCTTTTTGGAAAGTGGAAAAAGGTAAAGTTGTCGGTATGTTGAAGGATGTAACTTATCAGGCGATGACTACTGATTTCTGGAATCAAATAGATGCGATCGGGCCGGCTTCGGAGCTGGTTCAGTGCGGTACTCATATATGCGGCAAGGGCGAGCCGGTGCAGGTTGCTCAGATGACTCACGCTTGTGTGCCGGTGCGAGTGAGGGATATTCAAATTGGGGGAAATTCTTAATTAGATTGTAGGTTTTTAATGTGAAAATTCCAGCGGCTGCTATCATACCCGAAGCAAAGTTGACGCGCTATTTACTTGTTCCCAAAGCACAAGATGACAAGTCAAAATTTCTCGCTCAAGGGGGTTTTAGTCAAGATAACCCAGAAGCTTTGTTAGCAGCCATCCAGTTTTTGATAGCGTCGGCTGAGGCAGTAGAAAATGGTGCTAATGAATTCGGAAAGTTCTTTCGCGCCGAAGGTGAGTTGCCCGGGGCTAATGGACGTAATTTAGCAGTTGTTACAATTTGGTTGCAGTGGCAAATTGACGGAAGTTTTCATTTTATTACTCTCAAACCCAAAAAGGAGTCTCGACGTGAAACTTGAACTTTACCAGCGTGTAGCATTGTGTCGGGATATGCCGCTATATCAGCTCAAAAAAGGTGATGTAGCCATGCTAGTCGATCGCGTACCTCATCCAAGGGAAGGTGAAGATGATGGGTGCGTTCTAGAAATATTTAATGCTTTAGGAGAATCGATTTTAGTTGTGGCTGTTTCTCCTTCAGATGTGGAACCTCTGCGAGCAGATGAAGTGTTAGCAGTACGCTCTTTAGTACAGGCGAGTTAACCGTAGTATTGCGGGTCAACCTATTTTCAAATACAACAAATATTCCGGAACTTTAGCTTATGCTCGTAACAACATCGCCCGCACTTTTAAGTGAAGACCAAGCCTTATCTTTACTAGAAAAAGCAGTCAAACTATCCAAAGCAGAGGAAGTATTTGTCAGTCTCTCTACTGGCGAGGAATCTCTTTCGAGATTCTCGGAAAATCAAATCAGCCAAAATATCAGCAAAACTGTATTTAACCTGAGCATTACTAGCTATTTTGGCAACAAAAGCGCCTCTGCTGCTGTTACAGAATTTGATGAAGATGCGATCGCCTCCGCAGTCAAGCGATCGGAAGAATTGGCCCGAATTGCGCCGGCAGACCCCGAATGGATGCCGGTGCTGCCACCTCAAACCTACGATTTGCGATCGCCCGCATTCGACACAGCAACAGCAACTGTATCGCCTCTAGCACGTGCCGAAATGGTGCAGCAAGCGTGCGCGAGATCCTCCCAGGGGGGCGCTCATGGTTCGGGCACTTTGAGCACTGAGGCGTCGCTGTACGCGATCGCCTCGTCAACCGGACTCCGCGCCTGCAACCAATCTACAGAGGCCGATTTCAGCTTTACTGCTCGCATTGACAACGGTTCTAGCTGGGCTCAGAGCACTGCTTGGAGTATCAACGAATTGCCGATCGCCCAATTAGCAGAACAAGTGATCGATCGGGCGATCGCATCCCGCAACCCCCGCGAAGTCACTCCCGGCATTTATCCTGTAATCTTTGACGGTGCTGCTTTTGCGGATTTGCTACCGTGGGTAATTTGGAGTTTGGATGCGAGGGCGGCGGATGAGGGGCGATCGTTTATGTCGATCGCCGATGCAGAGGGAAAACCAGCGGGAAACCGCGCGGGGGAACAAATTTTCAGCCCGTTAGTGCAAGTGCAGCGCGATCCGGCTCATCCTTTGCTGCGATCGAATACTTTTTTCGGCGACGGATTGAGCAATAACTATTTGGAAATCATCAAAGATGGCGTCCCTCAAAGTTTATCTTATTCCCGCTACTGGGCCGCACAAAAAGGCAAAGAAGCAAAAGGTGCTTATTACCCGATCGTGATGACAGGTTCCGACCAAAGTTTAGCAGATTTAATTGCTCAAACCGAGCGAGGAATTTTCGTCAGTCGAGCTTGGTACGTGCGCTACGTTAATCCGAAAACATTGGAAGTAACGGGGATGACTCGCGACGGTACTTTTTGGATTGAAGATGGCAAAATTGCTTACCCGATTAAAAACCTGCGTTTCAATCAAGTTTTACCTGATATGTTGCGCGATGTGGATGCAGTTAGTGCGGTGAAGCGTTACGGCGGTAGTGTCGTGCCCGGAGTGCGCGTGAAAGCTTTTAATTTCACGAGTATTACTGACAGTTTGTGACTTGCAAGGGTGAGGTTCGCGGAAACCCACCCGGAGGAGTAAGAATTATTCATATCTCTCTTCTCTTCATCTGCGTTTATCCGCGTCCATCCATTGTCATCTGCGGTTCAGAAATTCTCTTCTTTTAACCGCAGATGAGGGCAGATAAACACAGATTAACGCAGATTAATTAGATCAATTCCGGTTGCAACGTCCGTGATTGTTGACTGTTGACTCGATTTTACAATTCCGATGGTACCGGATTTGATATAATTTAGGGCGATCGATAAAAACCAATTCCCAATTACCAATTACCAATTATCAATGAATCAATATTTTGCTACAGTTGCGCGCGGTTTAGAAACTATTGCCGCCCAAGAATTAGAACGTTTAGGGGCCCAGGATGTTAAGCCAGATTTTACAGGGGTTTACTTTGCGGGCGATCGCAGTTTATTGTACCGTGTCAATCTGTGGTCGAGAACAATTTTTCGAGTGCTAATGCCGATCGCCGAATTCCGGTGTTACAACTCGGATATGCTCTACCGCGAAGTGCAAAAAATCCCTTGGGACGAATACTTATATCCCGACAATACTTTAGCAGTAAACTGCACCGGCGGCAACGAAAAGTTGAACCACACTCACTTTACAGCTTTGCAGGTCAAAAATGCGATCGCCGACCAACAGCGCCTTCAATTTAACAAGCGTTCTAATGTCGATGTAGAGCATCCCGATTTGCTAATTAACATTCACATTCATCAAGATAGAGCTATTTTAAGTTTAGACAGTTCGGGCGGCAGTTTACACCGCCGGGGATATCGGCCGGCGATGGGGCTTGCTCCCCTCAAAGAAACCCTAGCTGCGGCTTTGTTGGAGATGGCAGAATGGACGCCTGATTTGCCGTTTTTAGACCCGATGTGCGGTTCTGGAACTTTGCCTTTGGAAGCGACGTTAAAGGGCTTGAATATTGCACCGGGATTGTTTCGAGAAAAGTTTGGATTTATGAGTTGGCGGGATTTTGACGAACCTTTGTGGGATAAATTGTGGGCCGAAGCTGAAAATAGTGAGTTACCGGAACTGAAAGAGGTGGTTGCTGGGTGCGATCGCGATTCCGATATGTTAACTCAAGCTCGCACGAACGCGCAGCAAGCGGGTATTTCGGGTAAAATTCAGTTTGCTCAAACCGAGTTATCCCAATTGGAAGCACCCGCAGACAGAGGCGTTCTGATTTGCAATCCTCCCTACGGAGAAAGGCTGGGAGATGCTAGCGAATTGGGAGATTTGTACAAGATGTTGGGCGATATTTTCAAGAATCGTTTTAAAGGTTGGAATGCGTTTATTTTGACTGGAAATAAGGAGTTGGGTAAAAAGGTGGGACTCAGGACATCGCGGCGAATTCCGGTTTTTAATGGATCGATTCCGTGTACTTTGCTCAAGTATGAACTGTATTAAATATTTATAGAACATATCTCACTAAACTTGACAAGAGCCACGATTAATTGGAAGAGGCTAGGCTAAATGAAAATCTTTGAAATTGACGACCACAAACTCATCTTAGGAGATGTGTTAGAAGTGCTTGAGAGTGAAATTCAAGACAACTCAATAGATTTAATTTTTGCCGATCCTCCCTATAATATTGGCAAAAATTTCAATGGTTTTAAAGACAAGTGGGAATTTGAAAGCGATTATTTAGAATGGAGTTATAGTTGGTTGAACTTATGTATTAATAAGCTCAAGCATAACGGGAGTTTGTATCTAATGGCGTCAACTCAAAGTATGCCATACTTTGATTTATATTTGCGCGATCGTTTAACAATCCTTTCTCGAATAGTGTGGTATTATGACAGTTCGGGCGTACAAGCAAAAAAATTTTACGGCTCTCTTTACGAACCAATTTTATATTGCGTCAAGGACAAACGAAATTATACATTCAATTCCTCCGATATTCTGGTAGAGGCGAAAACCGGATCTGTTAGAAAACTAATTGACTACCGCAAGGCTACACCATCAGTATATAATTCTCAAAAAGTTCCAGGTAATGTGTGGGAGTTTCCGCGAGTGAGATATCGTATGCCTGAGTATGAGGAACATCCTACCCAGAAACCAACATCATTGTTAGAAAGAATTATCAAAGCCAGTAGTAATGAGGGCGATGTTGTACTAGATATATTTTCGGGAACTTTTACCACATCATTTGTGGCCAAGCAGCTTAATAGAAGGTCAATTGGAATAGAATTACAAGAAAAGTATCTACAAATAGGATTGCGGAGGTTGCAAATTACCCTGGATGAGAGTGAAGAGGCTCTCATGTCTAAAGTCAACTCCGGTGAAGTTTCGCCACAGCAGCTAACGTTAAACTTACAACTCTAATAAAAATGGAACATGAATTTACAAAAATAATTAAGACCATTTTAGAGGATAAGTTTGGCGACGTGGGGTATCAAATATTGCGTGAAAGCCAGCTAATTTTATATTTGAATATCAAGACTAAATCTTCAAATAAAGGCTCAAAATCAAGAGGAAGTTTTGCCAACTTATACGCAATCTATGTTTTAGTTGAAGATTATTTGGTGAAAAAATTTGATCAGACAGGAATGTATTCAGATTATGAAGGTGCAGTTTATACGAATCTTTTTAAGAGACAGCGTGAATTACCATTCGGGCAAAAGCTTCAAAATCATGGCTTGAACCATAGGATGAATGAAGAATTTAAAAGATATTTTCCCACTTGTGAGTTCATCCCAATTTTGAGAAATCAGAAAACTAACAGGTATTGGTTTAACGAAAATTTATTAAAAGTCAAAATCAATGAGAATGAATACAATATAGCAGAAACAGTAATCCACATAATTGATGCTTACGTTGAAGCTAAGAGAGATAGCTTTGAAAAGTTTATTCAAATTTGTAAAGATGCTCAAAGATTGACAGAGGTTCAAGTCAGAGAATTTATCAAACAAATGGTAGCGCCAAATGTAGATGCTCGAATTTTCGAGATAGTCAGCTACAGTATATTAAAATACTACTACAATGACCGAGTTATTTATTGGGGTTATGCACTAGACAGACTCCAGCAAGAAAATTTAAAGCTGTTTAAAACAGGTAGGACAAATGCTAATGATGGGGGAATTGACTTTGTAATGAAACCCCTAGGACGTTTTTTTCAGGTGACTGAAACTGTAGATGTAAATAAATATTTCCTAGACATTGATAAAATTGAAAGGTATCCGATAACATTTGTAGTGAAATCTTTAGATTCAGATGTAGAAATTAAATCAAAGATTGAAGCACAAGCTCGAAAGCTGTATGCAATAAATGCTATAGTATCTCAGTACATGGAATGTATAGAAGAAATAATAAATGTTCCTATTCTGATAGAAAGATTTGAACAAGCTGTTGCCAAAGGGTACTTAAGCAATATATTGAGCGAGATTATTAAGCAGAGCAGAGTAGAATTTAATTATGAAGATGAGGAAGAAAGTCTGGAAATTGAATTATTAGACGTTGCTCTAGAGGATGAATGATTCAGTCATAAAGTCCGCCTGCTTTAGACAATTATTGTTTCCTTACCTTTAACATTTACACCGGCAACAAAGAAACGTGAGCGGAAACAATCTTCCACCCTTCGGGAAACTTGCGCCACATCTGACTCTGCCGCCCCAGCCGCACCACTCCACCCATTACACGGCGAAATTCCAGCGTCACAGCCGCCGTGTCTGCATCGAAAGTCACAACTTTGAGGTTGAACATTTCTCGATCGACATTTACAGGCGATCGTCCTTTGCGAAAAGCCCTCACCTCATCGCTCCCGTACAGGTTCTCCGTTACCCCAAACCGCACGACTTCCGGCGCATCCCAGAACAAATTATCGAGAGTTTCAATATCATTCGTACAAAGAGCTTTTTCGTATTTTAAATATAGTTCAGTTAACTCAGGCACCACAGCAGAATCATTGATAACCGTCATAAATTTGAGATTTTAAAACTCTTAAATTTCACAGGTTTTATTTGCAATAAGGACTAAATTCCTTATTGCAAACGCAACTAATTAGAGAAAATTAATGCTCAATTTTGAGCGAAATAATCTTGTCACCTTGGCGGATAGCATTGACGACTGACATATCCTCAGTTTTGCCAAAAGTTGTGTGAACTCCATCTAAATGAGACTGGGGAGAATGGCAAATAAAGAATTGGCTACCACCCGTATCTTTACCTGCGTGAGCCATCGATAAAGTTCCTGCCAAATGTTTGTTCGAGTTGATTTCGCACTTGATTTTGTAGCCGGGGCCGCCCGTTCCATTGCCTTTTGGACAGCCACCTTGAATCATAAAGTTAGGAATGACTCGGTGAAAAGCCAATCCATCGTAAAAACCTTTTTCCGCCAAGTCAACAAAATTCTTCACTGTGTTAGGCGCATCCGCATCGAACAATTCCAAATTGATTGTGCCTTTGTCGGTTTCCATTATAGCGCGGGTCATGATTTTTCCTTGCTTCCTAAAATGAGTGTGTTGCCTGCGTGTTAATTGCGGACTTCGCTTTTATAGCGACAGGTTTCAAACTGTCGTTATATTGTGGCTTTCAGAAGTGTAGCATATTCCCGCAACTCTCATAGGACTTATGTGCGCTTTCCGAGGAAACCCGGTTTATTGCGAGATTTCTGGTTAGCAAAGCCAATATTTTCCCAGATACCGAGTTTGTTACCCTCCGTCATATTTTAATCGTTGGTCACTTGCGGGCGAGCGGGTTCTTCCTGAATATCGCTCATATTAAAAATGAAAGGAACCCGACTCGAACCTGCGCCCATCACTAGCACTTTTGGCATCTGAGCGCCGCCGCTTCTCCAAGCTTCGATCGCCTCTTTTTGCAGAACTAAATCGCCACCTTGAGCCTTCAAAGTTTCCGCCAAAAGTCTTTGAGCTTCAGCCCTACCTTGAGCGCGGTTAATATCAGCTTGAGCCTGTTGTTCTGCTTCCTGAGCCACATAAACAGCCCTTTGCGCTCGCTGTTCAGCAACCTGTTTCTCCTCAACCGCTTTCGCAAAATCTGTGGAGAATCGAATGTTAACAACGCTCGTATCGAGCACGATTACATCATACTTCGATAGCCTTTCCTTCAGCGCAGTATCAAAGTCTCGCTTCAGTTCACTTCTTTGAGTAATAGATTGTTCGGCGGTTCTCAGTGCAGCGGCTGTTTTAAATGCTTCTTGCGTCTGAGGAGCAATAATTTTTGAAACTATATTCTCCAATGTTCCTTGAGTCCTTCGGACATCAACTATTCTCGCAGGATCGAGGCGAAAGTTGATCGCAAAACTGGCATTTAAATCCTGAAGGTCTTTAGTAGCACTCTGGGCGGGAACTTCAAATTTTTGCACTGTTACATCGTACACATCTACCTTGGAGATAAGCGGGGGTCTGAGGTGAAATCCCTCTAACAATGCTCCATCTCTGGCTTTTCCTAAAACGCTGACCACCCCTGCTTGACCTGGATTGATCACGACAAAAGAGTTTAAGCCGAGGAGTAGCGCGCCTACTAATAGAATCCCAGCGATTGCTGATGATATGCTCTGGAAACTTTGACTTTTCAACTTACACGCTCCTTTGTGATGATTCCATTATAATGGTTAAATGGATTGGGCAGTCTCTAAAGTCTAAAATCTAAAATTAAAAGCTAAAATGGATGGGGTCGCCTCTCAAATCAAAAATCTAAAATGGATGGGCTGATGCTCAAAATTGTTAAATATCCTAGAACTTATCACATCGAGGGTTCGCGTTTCCAACCAGGTGATGAAGACCTCGACAGCGTGCCATTTAGCGCCCTGATCGATCGCCCGACAGTGATTGAAGAAAAGGTAGACGGCGCTAATACAGGCATCAGCTTCGCACCAGATGGACAAATGCTGCTGCAAAGTCGCGGCCACTATCTCACCGGCGGGCCGAGGGAAAAACATTTTAACTTATTCAAACAGTGGGCTTTCAGTCTCAGCGGAGTCCTGGGAGAAGTGCTGGGAAATCGCTACATTCTTTACGGCGAATGGCTGTATGCGAAACACACTGTCTTTTATGATTTTTTGCCGCACTATTTTATGGAATACGATGTGCTCGACTTAGAAAAAAATCAATTTTTGAGTACAGAATCCCGCCGCAATTTGTTAAGCGGACTGCCGTTAGTGTCCGTTCCCGTGCTGTTTTCTGGAGTGCTGAAATCGCCCAAGCAAATGATGCACTTTATGGAAAAATCTAATTTTATTCAACCCGGACATTTGGATCGGTTGCGTTTGTACTGCGGGGAATTGGGATTAGATGAAGAACGGTGTTTGAAAGAGACTGACAAGAGCGATCGCATGGAGGGCCTGTACATAAAAGTAGAAGAAGAGGGCATAGTAAAGGCGCGTTACAAATACGTGCGTGCCAGTTTTTTGACGGCTATTAAAAATGCCGAAGGACATTGGTTGAATCGCCCAATTATACCCAATATTCTGCGTCCCGGCGCAGATTTATTTAATTTTAGTTAACCAGCAGGTGAATTTATGAATGCACTGTTATCGCCCTCGCCGCCTTGGACTTTTCCCTTTTGTCCCGAACCGCCCAATTGGTTCCTGGATTGGGAAGGTATTCAAACGCATTTCGACTGGATTGACAGCCTCAAAGGATGTCAGCAAGACCCGATTTACCACGCCGAAGGAGATGTTTTTATTCACACCAAAATGGTCTGCGAAGCATTAATATCTTCTCCAAATTGGCGGCAGCTTCCCACAAAAGAGCGATCGATACTTTTTGCCGCCGCTTTGCTGCACGATGTCGCCAAACCAATCTTTACAAAAATCGAAGCCGACGGCAGAATTAGTTCAAAAGGTCACGCCCGCCAAGGTGCGAGAATGGTCAGACAAATTTTATCCCAATTCGATCCGCCTGTGCAGTTTGACATTCGCGAAACAGTTGTGGCGATCGTCCAATTCGGCAGTTTACCCATCTGGCTGATCGACAAACCCAACCCGCAGCAGTCTGTAATTAAAGTTAGTCAAGTTGTCCGCTGCGATTTCCTCGCACTTTTAGCCGAAGCAGACGTGCGCGGCCGACTGTGTAGCGACAGACAAGAACTGCTCGATAAAATAGAACTATTTCGGGAGTTTTGTCAAGAAAATAATTGTTTGGATTCTCCCCGACAATTCCCATCAGCACACAGCCGATTTATCTACTTCCGCAAAGAGAATGGAAACCCGGACTACGAAGCATTTGACGACACTAAATGCGAAGTAATTTTGATGTCTGGCTTACCAGGAAGCGGTAAAGATTATTGGATTCGGAAAAATCTCCCAGATTTGCCAGTAATCTCGCTGGATGCACTGCGAAAAGAGATGAATGTCCCTCCCGACGAAACTCCCGGCAATGTAATAATGGAAGCCAAAAATAGAGCGCGGGAATATATGAGATTGGGGCGTTCTTTTATATGGAATGCTACCAACACTACTAAACAAATGCGCCAGCAATTAATAAATTTCTTTGCAGATTATCAAGCGCGAATTCGCATTGTTTACCTGGAAGTACCTCTCGAAGAAATATTGCAGCGGAATCGATCGCGCACAGCAACAGTACCGGAAGCAGTCATTCGCAAATTAGCTGCGCGGCTGGATATTCCAGATATCACAGAAGCGCATCAAGTCGATCGGATCGTAACCGATTAGGTTACTTTAGGGGCGATTCGCCGCAGTTAGCCGTATTACTTCAACGCGCTACCAATTGCTTTTTCCCTAAAATAGAATCGTTATAATGCGCCAACAAATCAGCAGGGTGATCGTAAATTTCCGCAGCATTTGCCAGCGAAGCATCATCGAAACCTCCGCACCGAAAAGCAATTACAGGCACCCCGCACTTGCCCGCAGCTTCGATATCGTAAGGAGTATCAGCTAACATCACAGTCTGACTCGCTTCCATCTGCAATTTGCTCAAAGCAGCTTCCACAATATCCGGTTCCGGTTTAGAAGCTTCCGCATCGCTAGATGTCGTGGCTTGATCCAATAAATCGTCAACTTGTGCAGCTTTCAGCAAACCGGAAAGTTCTTCAGTGGTAGATGAAGTAGCAATAATTAGCCGCAATCCTTCTTGCTGCATTTTTAACAGCAAATCCCGCGAACCGGGGGTTGGAGAAAGATCGGGAGAAAAGCGGTTAATAATCAGTTCTTTGCGCCGCTGTGCAATCTTTTTCCCGTCGCCTGCTTCGTCGGAAAGTCCTGATACCATTTTGGGTATAACTTTGTCGCCTCCCATGCCAATTAGCGGGCGAACTTTCTCGAACGGCACCTCGTAGCCGTAAGCCGCAAATGACTCTACCCAAGCTTGAGCGTGGGCGTCATTGCTGAGCGTCAGAGTACCGTCAATATCGAGAATTACTGCTTGCAATTCCATAAGTTATTTGCTCTTATTTATTAGACTTCTTGCCAAAACCTGATTTGTATTAAAAACTTCAGTTGTTAACTAATTAATTAGCAAATCAGCGAGTAAAGTTCTTACTACGAACCTGTAGTTAGTAGTAAGAACTTTAGTTTTTCGGAGGTTAGTAGTAAGGACGTTATTCCTTGATTACTTAATTAGTCAATCGGGGAATGCCCACCTTACTATTAACTTTTTGAGTGGCTATTTCATGCCAGTGCCGTGCAATTTTGGTTCGGGCGGCGGCGGTACTGGTTCTGGCCCTAACGGTTGGGGATTGGCTACATATTCAAACTCGCCTTTGCCGTCCATTGATTTGCCTTTCGCCCAGCGTCCCTCGCTACTTTCGGAACCTTCAGAATGATTCCAAAACTGATAAGCAAATTCTGATTTTTCCAACTCCTGCGGGAAGGAACTCGGAACGGGGGTTGTTTCTATTCCCGAACTTTCTAAATCTTCGATCGCCGCCAGCCACAAATTTTGGTGCATCGTGTCGCGGGCGATCATAAAACTCAGGGTGTCTTTCACGCCCGGATCGTCTGACATTTCATACATCCGCACAGCCTGCAATCTTCCTTGCGATTCGGCGTGCAAATTCGAGCGAAAATCTGCTAAAAGATTGCCGCTAGCAACGATATAACGACCGTTCCAGGGATACCCTACGCTGTCGCTAGGAAGTGCGCCCAAACCCGATACAATTGCGTGCTGCGGATTCATGCTGCTGGCGATCGCATCTCGCGGGCTGTTTCCACCCATCACAGCACCCACCACAGCATCCTTGAAACCGTCTTCTTGCACAGATACAGGAGCTTTATCTAACAAGTGAGCAATCATAGTTGCTAGCATCTCGATATGCCCGATTTCTTCTGTACCGACATCAAGCAGCATATCGCGATATTTAGCAGGGCCTCGGCAGTTCCAACCTTGAAATAGGTACTGCATCATCACAGTCATTTCGCCAAATGTACCGCCAATTAGTTCTTGTATTTTCTTGGCGTAAACTGCATCTGGCTTTTCTGGTCTTTTGTAATACTGTAGTGGCTTCTTATGGTAAAACATGAGGAATTCCTTCCAAGTGTTTTTGATTAACTTTCATTAGTTGTAACGCTGCCAACGATCGAGGCGAATCAGCTTTTAGTCAGAAAGAAATTAACTCAAACCCGGTTATTTCTATCACTTTGGTTTAATGCGGTTTTTCGGGCCCGGTAACTAAAGACCATATTAAATTTGGTCGATCGTACATTCTATTTAAACAAACACAGCGCTGTGTCCTCCGGGTGTCAAAAAATACGTCAAAACCGCCCTGCTGCTGGGGTTTTTACCCCTATTGGAGAGCGGTTTTTCTGGTTTAGTGGACACTTATGTGCTGTGTTCATCCCCCTCGATTCGAGTCCCCCCACTTGTTAAGCAGGATGGGGAGAAGCAGTGGAATCAATGAGTTTGATAATTTTCCTCAGTCCAGCAGCGCGGCAAAGTTTCACCGGAAGGAAAGACTAAATTACTTTTTGGAAAAGTTGCTTTCTCTTGCTCTTCTTGACCAGCTTGATTTTTTCCCGGCACTTCTTGTTTTGTAGGGCTGATTAAAGCATCTACATCGAGGATTTCAATCAAGTCGCCTGATTCTTTTTCTTGTAAAAGCATAGTTTTTCCTTGTCAATTGAATGCGAGTTAGGGTTTGAGGACAACTTTGATGCAGTTGTCTTTTTTCTGTTTGAAAATGTCGTAGGCGTGGGGCGCTTCATCCAATTTCATTCGGTGCGTAATTACAAAAGACGGGTCAATTTCGCCTTTTTGAACGCGATCGAGCAAAGGCCGCAAATAGCGGTGAACGTGCGTCTGTCCCATTTTCATGGTCAAGCCTTTGTTGAAAGCTGCACCTAATGGCACTTTGTCAACGAAGCCGCCGTAAACGCCGGGAATTGACACTGTGCCACCCTTGCGACAGGCGAGGATCACTTGTCGCAGGGCCGTAGGTCGATCGCTCTCCAACCGCACGGCTTGCTTGGCTTTGTCGTACAAAGCGTCGAGACCGGTGCCGTGGGCTTCCATCCCCACCGCGTCGATGCAAGAGTCGGGCCCGCGTCCCCCCGTCATTTCGGTGACGGCTTCCCCGGCGTCCATTTCTTCGTAGTTGATGATTTCAGCTTTTGCCGCGGCCGCCATTTGCAAGCGTTCCGGTATGCGGTCGATCGCAATTACTCGATCGGCCCCCAGCATAAACGCGCTTCTGATCGCAAATTGTCCGACTGGCCCGCATCCCCAAACTGCTACCGTATCCCCCGGCTGAATGTCGCAGTTTTCGGCCGCCATGTAACCGGTAGGAAAGATATCGGTGAGGAACAATACTTGTTCGTCAGAAAGTCCGTCGGGAATTTTTAAAGGGCCGACATCTGCAAACGGAACCCGCGCGTATTCTGCTTGTCCGCCTGCATAGCCGCCCGTTAAATGCGAGTAGCCAAACAGTCCCGCCGGGGAATGACCGAACATTTTTTCAGCAAGCCCAGCATTGGGGTTGGAGTTGTCGCACAGCGACCACAAATCGCGGTTGCAAAAGAAGCAACTGCCGCAAGAAATAGTAAAAGGAATGACGACGCGATCGCCCTTTTTTAAGTTCTTGACTTGGCTGCCGAGTTCGACTACTTCCCCCATGAATTCATGCCCCATGATGTCGCCCGATTGCATTGTCGGGATGAAGCCATCGTAGAGGTGTAAATCTGAGCCGCAGATTGCTGTAGACGTGATTTTAACTATTGCATCGCGCGGATTGATAATTGTTGGGTCTGGTACATTATCAACGCGCACATCATTTGCTCCGTGCCAGCAAAGAGCTTTCATTATTTTTTTCCTCTAGTTAACTACTAGCTAGCAAATTTTTGATTCTAAATCTTACCTTTACTAAGCTGATAAATTACTCGCTTGGATGTTTTTAATTTTAAGTATATAAAATATTTAGTTTCTCTATCCGAGGTATAATTTATAAATCTATCTTCCGGCTGTTTTCAATACCAAAAATGTAAAGTTTATGCCCCTCAAGTGCGGGAAATTTTACATTTTTCTGTTAACCGCCAACAGTTATAGCAACCACGCCCGACGGTTAGGACGTTCTTAATTGCTAAAATCCTTGCGGAAGATTGCAACTTCGGTCTTCGTTCAACATCTGCTAGAACAGCTAATAACGAGATGGATGAGGTTGTTTTTGTCGATCGGCGATCGCTTTCATCTCACAAAAAATAGTTTCTCCTCACTTGATCTCACTAAAACCGCTATCGTGGCTCACTTTAGATAAAAAGCGACCGAAAACTTTTCAACTAAAAGCGGGTTGATCGATTATCAAATAGGGTGCATGACTTTTGTATCGCTCCACACTCCATCTGAATCTGGAGAATAACGCACCGTGCTTAAGGATGATTTATAGTCAAATATTGTATCATTAGTTATAACTAAAAGCCGAGCTTGCGGTAAAGTTGTTAAAGATTAAAATTTATCGATCGCCTTTTATGCCTTACACTGCATCTACCCCAACAGACCCCACTCAACCCAACATCCGCAATGCCGACCACCGCTTACTAGAATTCACCAAGCTAACGCCGATGATGCAGCGGTATGTGGAAGTGAAAGAACAGTATCCCCACGCACTTTTGTTATTTCGAGTGGGAGATTTTTTTGAGTGTTTTTTCCAAGATGCAGTTACGATTTCGCGGGAATTAGAACTTGTTTGTACGAGTAAAGAAAGCGGCAAAGAAATTGGTAGAGTGCCGATGACAGGAGTGCCGCACCACGCCCTCGATCGCTACACGTCAATGTTAGTAGAAAAAGGCTATGCTGTGGTAGTTTGCGACCAAGTTGAAGATGCCTCGATTGCTGCGAAAGAAGGTCGTCAAGTCAAGCGAGAAATTACCCGCATTCTCACTCCCGGAACTTTGACTGATGACGGAATGCTCAAACCCAGACAAAATAATTTTTTAGCAGCAGTCGTCATCGCTGGGGAACATTGGGGATTGGCTTATACAGATATTTCTACGGGAGAATTTGTCACTACCCAAGCAGATAGTTTAGAACAATTAACCTTAGAATTACTGCGCTTGCAACCTTCGGAAGTCTTGGTACCGACTAATGCGCCGGATTTGGTGACTATGTTGAGGCCCGGAGAGAAATCCGAGCATTTACCCGATTGTTTGCCGAATTCATTCTGCTATTCTTTGCGATCGCAAGTTCCGTTTAGTTTGTCCGAAGCAAAACAGAGAATCCTGCAAAAGTTCAAAGTGCGATCGCTCGAAGGCATGGGATGTGGCCACCTTTCCCTCGCAGTGCGCGCCGCCGGCGGTTTGTTGCAATATCTCGAAGAAACTCAAAAGGAAAAAGCAGTTTCTTTGCAAAGATTGCACACTTACACTCTCACCGATTTTCTCATACTCGACTACCAAACCCGCCGCAATCTCGAAATTACTCAAACAGTGAGAGATGGGGTTTTTCACGGTTCGCTACTGTGGGCTATAGACAAAACCAGCACCGCAATGGGAGGTCGCGCTTTGCGCCGCTGGGTGCTGCAACCTTTGCTCAACATTAAAGGCATTTGCGCCCGACACGACACGATTCAAGAATTAGTAGAAAATAACGCCCTGCGCCAAGATTTGCAGCAGTTGCTGCGCCAAATTTACGATATCGAAAGACTGACAGGCCGCGCCGGTTCTGGAACAGCTAGCGCGCGGGATTTGGTCGCTTTAGCTGATTCTCTCTCGAAACTGCCGGAATTAGCCTCGATCGCAGCCCAAGGGATCTCGCCATATTTGAAAGCGCTGCAAAATGTACCGCCAATTTTAGAAGAATTAGCAAGTAAAATTCACGCCCATTTAGTTGACGAACCGCCGATTCATTTAAAAGAAGGAGGTTTGATTCGAGCGGGAATTAATCCCATGCTAGATGAAATGCGCCAAACTGCATCAGCAGACATAGCATGGGCGAATAATTTAGAGCCAAATGAACGAAAACGCACCGGAATTGCTAATTTAAAAGTAGGCTACAATAAAGCTTTCGGCTATTACATCAGCATTCCGAAATCGAAAGTAGACCAAGTGCCGAAGGACTACACCCGCAAGCAAACTCTCACCAATGAAGAACGCTACAGCACTGAAGAATTAAAAGAAAGGGAAGTGCGAATTCTGACGGCGCGGGACGATTTAAATCAATTGGAATACGATATTTTTGCTCAAGTGCGATCGGAAGTAGGAGAACACGCCGAAATTATTCGCAACGTTTCCCGCACGGTAGCGGCGGCCGATGTTTTGTGCGGTTTGGCAGAAGTAGCAGTTTACCAGAATTACTGCCGCCCGACTATGACAGAAAGTCGGGAAATTAAAATTATTGAAGGTTGTCATCCTGTGGTGGAAAAGTCTTTGCCGCCGGGATTTTTTGTACCTAATTCTGCTTTTTTGGGTCGTGAAGACTCGCTAAACCGCCCAGATTTAATTATTTTAACCGGCCCGAATGCTAGTGGCAAGAGTTGTTATTTGCGGCAGGTGGGTTTGATCCAGTTAATGGCGCAGATGGGCAGTTATGTGCCGGCGAAAGCTGCGAGTTTGGGAATTTGCGATCGTATTTTTACCCGCGTCGGTGCCGTAGATGATTTGGCAACCGGTCAGTCTACGTTTATGGTGGAAATGAACGAAACTGCAAATATTCTCAATCACGCAACGCCGCAATCATTGGTGTTGTTAGATGAAATTGGCAGGGGAACGGCGACGTTTGACGGACTTTCGATTGCTTGGTCTGTAGCAGAATATTTAGCAAGTGAGATTCGGGCGCGGACAATTTTTGCGACTCACTATCACGAGTTAAATGAGTTAGCTTCTATTTTAGATAATGTCGCAAATTATCAGGTGACAGTGAAAGAATTGCCGGATCAAATCGTATTTTTGCACCAAGTTCAGCCGGGAGGTGCTGACAAATCTTACGGAATTGAAGCGGGCAGATTAGCTGGTTTACCGCCGTCGGTTATTGACCGGGCGAGACAGGTGATGAAGCAGATTGAGAAACATAGCAAAATTGCGATCGGGCTGCGGAAAGGTGTTAAAAAAAATGGCAAAAAAGAGTCGGAGGGCGAACAGTTGGATATTTTTGATGATTAAAACTTTAAGTTGATAAAAAAGTTTGTAGATGCGTAGGGTGCGTCAGAGCGTCCAAACCTGTTAAAATCGAAAGGATCGATGTCTGACGCACCCTACAACTGCGACACTTGCCTCTGCCTTAAAAGCTTAGATTTAAAGACTAAAGTCTTTATTACAAACCTGCAACTCAATTTCACTTGCCATTTTGCAACTTTCTTACCTCTTTGTGCACGCTCATTCCAATTTCCAAAGCCTCATTTAGCAATCGCCCGTATTCAGTCGCCCGATCGCTCACCTCCACCGCCATCAAAGCAGCTAAATTACTTTCAATATTAGCAAATAGCTCGTAACGGCGACCGATAAATTGCTGATTTTCCCTGAGAATTCTCTCTGTTTTCAAAGCACATACTAAACTTTCTCTAGTAATTGTTAATGCTTCAATTGCATCTCCTCGGTTAATTAAATTGGCTTGTAAATTGCCAGCATCCGTTAGGCGATCGATAATATCTAAAGCCTGAATCACCTCATGATACTTCTCAACTTCATCCAGCAGGCCCGCCAGCGTTACCAGAGGTTTTGCCTTAACCCATTTATAGACATTCCAAGCAACAGTAATCGCCAGCGACAAACCCAAAGTTAGTTGTAAAACACGGACAAATATCTCTGAATCGCTAAATAAACCAACATTATGTTTATTAGCCAGTAAAGCAACAGGTAGCGAAACAACTAATGTCAAGCAAAATATCAGCAACTCATTCAACAAAAGAGAAAACAGCTTTTTCCCGTCCCGGAGTGCTGCAGGCCGGTAAAAATCCCCTGCAAAACCGTCACTCAAAGCTATGCCGCTCAAATCCTCCAACTCCTTCTCAGAAATTTTCAACTGTTCCAAATCCGCTTGTATCACTCTTCAAAATCTCCTTTAATTGGGATTAATTACGATCCTCCTAGAGACATAATTGATTGCCACAGACTCATATAAAAATTGCTTTCTCGGTCTCGGAAGAGTTCAAAAGCCATTCCCGACGACCCAAAAAACGGTCTCAGCGTCCATCCCAACTGAGTACCAACAAACGCATAGAGTCCCAACCAAAAGCGCAAAATATTTAGTCTGATATCTTTGCCTTCGGCATCTTGTTCGGACAGAAAGTGCATTCCTTGATAAATGAAACTTACTCCCAAAAATCCTGTAATTGCCATAATAGCAACATTCAGCAACAGATAAAAATTGTAATTGGTACTGCTTATGAGGAAAAACAAACTAACAGGTGCAAATCCAAACAGCAAAACGCTAATCATCGCCATCGCTGTCATCAACAATGTCAAATACTGTTCAAAAGTTCGTTTGGAACCAAACATGACATTAAAAAAGTACAGTGTGGGAAAGCAGATAATCAGCGTCAGCAAGTAAAGTGCTGGCAACTTAATTGCTGAAACTAGACATTGCATCCACGTACTAGAGGCACCTAATATCGCTCCGTAAATGCCAAAAAATACGGTACTAGAAATCAACAAACCGAAAATTTTAGATTTAAGCTTGACACCTTGGCGAATTTCTTCGAGAAATTGTTGCCGTTCCCGCAGCAAATACATTACTACTGAAAAATATTTCACGGGCTCTCCTTGTGACTGATGCAACTCCGAATCAGTCATAACTCAAGCTGAGTGCGCTCGGCAAGCTTGGCAAATCAGGGCACTCTATGTTAACCAATTATTCTTGGACCCAGCTCACCACAAACTCAGATGTGGAGGCGTTTTGAGAGCTACTTGCAAAGCTAAACGACTCAAACTGAATACAGGTATGCTTTGTATTCAATTTGTATTCATTTGTCTCCAAATTGTCTCCAAAAAGGGCGATCGGGTAGTCATTTGATACTCAGTTGATACTCAGTTTGGTCGTTCCGTAGTCAAATCGTAGTCATTTTGTATCCAATTTGTATCCAATTTTGAGTCAACTAGACCCCTGGACAACCGCAAAAATCAACAATAAAAAACCTCAAACCGTTGATTTCTCGTTGGTTTGAGGTTTTTGTAGGCGCAAGCGGGCAGCGGGAATCGAACCCGCATAGTTAGCTTGGAAGGCTAAAGTTTTACCACTAAACTATGCCCGCGCACAGAAACTAAACATACCACACGTCTCTGGGAATTGCAATAGGCCTGTGCAAAATTTTTGAATACCTCCCTCCCGCTGGCTGAATCGGGACTTGCGACCCGATCGCGCCTACAATCCCCGTATCCCATGCTGGGTAAGACTTTACGGGTGGAAATAATCGTAAATTTGCTGCGCCAGACGCGGGCCAATCCCAGAAACTTCTGCCAACTGTTCGGGAGTCGCTAAACGGAGATAGTCGATCGACCGAAAATGTGCCAACAATTGTTTTTGTCGGTGGTGTCCCAATCCGGGAATTTCATCAAGGCGCGATCGCTTCATTCTCTCGCTTCTGCGATCGCGGTGAAAACTCACAGCAAACCTGTGCGCCTCATCCCGCACCCGGCGCAATAATTGCACTCCAGGCTGCTCAGAATTAGTTGGCAGTGGCAAAGATTCCCCCGGCAAAAATATCTCCTCTCGCTGCTTTGCCAAACTGACAACGCGCAACTCTTCTAGCAAATTCATCTCCCGCAAAACAGCCACAACTGCTGACAGTTGACCTTTGCCGCCATCTATCATAATTAAGTCGGGTTTGTCGGAAATAGTAGGAGAATCGGAGGATAAATTGCTGAGTTCTTTCTGTTCTTCTAAATCGCTAAATCCATCTTCCCTCTTCCCTCTTTCTTCTTCCTTCAATCCTCGGAATCGGCGACCGATAACTTCTGCTAAACTAGCAAAATCATCTGAATGACCCGATTTAATTTCAGGATTTTTAATTTTGTAATGGCGGTAGTGTTGATTGGCCGGCAAACCGTCAATAAATACCACGCGGGAAGCTACGGCGTCAGAACCTTGAATGTGAGAAATATCGTAACCTTCAATGCGGCGAGGAACTTCTGGCAAATCGAGAATTTCTGCTAAATCTTCCATTGCTTGAGAATTGCGATCGCTCAATCTTTGCATTCTCGCCAATTCATACTCAGCATTGCGTTCCACCATCTCAATCAACTCAGCCTTAGTTTGCCGCTGCGGCGTCAAAATCGTAACTTTTCGTCCCTTACGGTTGCTCAACCAATCTGCTAATATTTCCGCTTCTGGCAATTCGTACTGCACAGAAATTTCGCTAGGAATTTCTACAGATTCGACATTTTGATAGTGTTCTTCCAACACTCGCTGCAAAATCGCTCCGGCCTCTACTCCCCCTCGTTCCCCCCCTTGGCCAGGAGGGGAGGAAAGAGAAAGTTGAGATAACTCTTGCCCCTCCTGGGAAACGGGGGGTTGGGGCGGTATTTCCGCCATAAATCCCAATCTTCCAACCAATTGACCTGCACGAATTTGGAACAATTGGACGCAAGCGTGCTGGGTGTCTGCCGCAAGTGCGATCGCATCTCTGGAAACAGTATCGTCTGGCAAAGATACTTTTTGACCAGCACTCAAAGACTGCAAACCCTTAATTTGATCGCGAAGGCGCGCCGCCGTTTCAAAGTTTAAATCTTCGGCAGCTTGTTCCATTTGCGGCTCCAGGATATCAAGCAATTCCTGAGTCCTTCCCTGGAAAATCATCGCTACTTTTTGGATAATTTTTCGATATTCTTCCGGCGAAGTTAACCCTTGACAAACGCCAACGCAGCGGCCGATGTCGTAATTCAAACAGGGACGGTCTTTAAACAGCGGTTGAGGGCGCTGCCGCAGCGGGAAAATCCGCTTAATTAAATGCAGCGTACTCCGCAGCGCCCCTGTATCGACGTAAGGGCCGTAATAGCGGTCTTTGGCACTACCTGCGCGGCGTTTGCGGGTGATAAAAATGCGCGGGTATTCCTCAGACCAAGTTATGCACAAATAAGGATATTTTTTATCATCTTTGAGGAGGACATTAAAGTAAGGTTGGTGCTGTTTTACGAGGTTTGCTTCTAACGCCAAAGCTTCTGCTTCTGTGTCGGTGGCGATGAATTCAATTTCGCGCACTTGCTGCACCATCATCGCGATGCGGGGACTAAGATTTTGGCTTTCGCGGAAGTAGGAACGGACGCGGTTTCGGAGTTTTTTTGATTTGCCGATGTAAAGGATGCGATCGCTCTCGTCTCGCATTAAATATACACCAGGAACCGCCGGAATTTCTTTGAGGCGACTTTCTAGGCGTTCCGAGTCTTTAACTAACGGCAGAGTTTTTGTGGATGGCATTGCAAGCTATCTCAGCAAAATAGAGACTGATTGTACAATCTTTTATTTTACCTTAATTGTGCCGATTTGGACTGCTGCTACCGTCGCCAAACCCACCTATTAAACTGGAAAATCAGTTACAATATCTGAGATAAAAACTTGCGGGTGCGTTCTTCCTTCGGATTCTGAAAAAACTCTTCTGGTTGGGCTTCTTCCACTAAAACACCGCCATCCATCAACACAATGCGATCGGCAACTTCGCGCGCAAACCCGACTTCGTGAGTCACCACTACCATTGTAATTCCCGTTTGAGCCAAATTTCGCATTACATCTAAAACTTCCCGCACCATCTCCGGGTCTAATGCTGATGTCGGTTCATCAAACAGCATAATTTTAGGCTGCATGGCCAGAGAACGTGCAATAGCGACCCGCTGCTGCTGCCCCCCTGACAACTGTCCGGGATATTTTTTTGCTTGTTCCAATATTCCCACTCTTTCTAACAGTTGCATCGCCACTTCTTCAGCTTTTTTCTTGGACCAGCGACGCACCCACACCGGCGCTAGCATGACGTTTTGCAAAACTGATAAGTGAGGAAACAGGTTGAATTGCTGAAACACCATTCCTACTTCGCGACGAATTGTCTCGATATTGCGTAAGTCATGGGAAAGTTCGATTCCGTCGATCGTAATTTTACCTTGTTGGTATTCTTCTAATGCGTTGAATGTGCGAATAAACGTCGATTTTCCCGAACCCGATGGCCCCATCACGACAACGACTTCGCCCCGGTTTACGGTCATGCTGACACCTCGCAGTACGTGAAATTGTCCGTACCATTTGTGGACGTTTTCTGCTACGATTACTTGTTCTGGGATTGTGGGTTTAGTTTCCATATTTTTTATTTTTAAACCGCTGATGAACGCAGATGAACGCAGATTTTTTTTACCTTTGACCTACGCCTAAAGTTCGCTCTATTTTGCGGCTGGCTAGGGACATTGAGTAGCAAAATATCCAATAAATGATGCCGACGAATATGTAAACTTCGGCGTATCTGCCGATATAAGATGGATTAGCTAAAACTGCACGGGATATTCCGATTAATTCTAACATTCCGAATAGAGATAGCAGGGATGTATCCATAAATAATCCGATGAATTGACCGCCGATCGCCGGAATGACTATTCGCAATGCTTGAGGCAGTACAATGAGAATTGTGAGTAGGGGTGTATTTAGCCCGATCGACCTAGCTGCTTCTATTTGTCCTCTGGGTACGGCTTGCAAGCCACCGCGCACGTTTTCTGCCAAGTATGCTGCACTAAATAAGGTTAATCCAGCAATGGCTCTAATCACTCTATCCAATTTCGGATATTCGGGCGGCAAGAAGAGTTGCAGCATCACTTGACCTAAAAACAAAATGCCAATTAAGGGTAAACCGCGAATAATTTCAATGTATAATGTTGATAACAATCTCACAACTGGCAAAGAACTTTGTCTCCCTAGTGCTAGCAATACTCCCAAAGGAAAGGAAAGCACAATACTAATAACTGCTAAAAACAGCGTCAATACTAAACCGCCCCAATCATTTGTTGACACTTCTGTCAAACCCAACCCGCCTTTAATTAACCACAAAACTATTGGGAAGGAAAGAACCCAAATTGCAGGCATCCAGTCCATGATTTTTGGGTGAATTTGCCTCCCGATGGCATAGCTGGCGGCTGCTGCGATAATAATTCCTAAGAGGTATAGGCGAGAGGTTAGGTCGATCGGCGAAATGACCGCACCCACAACCGCAGCACCGAGTATAATTAGTAAAGGCGGATTCCAAAGACGTTCTTGCCGCTGAATGTTTCCCCAAGTTAATCCTCCCAACAAGGCAATTATCGCCGTTACTATCCACAGCCGCCAGTAGGATTCGCTGGGAAATCTGCCGACGAAAAATAGCGGCAAGTTGGCTTCTAATACGCGCCATTGAGCTTTTGTTGTTGCCCAAACGATAATTCCTTTAATAGTTTGGAAGGCGACAATTAAGCAAACTACTGTCAGAATGCTGTTGTACCAGGTACTAAATAAATTTTTGCGCGCCCAATTCCAAGGGGTAGGCGATTCTGTGGCTGGGGGCGGAAGTACAGGTATTGTTTCCATTTTATTTGTTGGTTATTAATTATTAATTATTAATTGCACTGGCTAAAATACCTAAAATTTTCTTAACCTCTGTGAGGTAATACTCGGTCAAATCTATTTCAATTACTTGGTTTTTTAATTTGAGAAATTTCCAGGTAGTGCCGCTAGTGACAGCCCCATAAATCCCAGGGATCTCGTTCCCTTCACGTTCATTAAATATTCTAGCGCCTAGCATTTCGGCGACGCACTGTCCCAATTCACTATTGAGATTTTCCGGTTTTGCTTCTACAATTATAATGACTGGTGCAACAACTAACAAAAGTCCTGATGAATTGCCAATTAGAAAATCGCAACTACCGTCTAAGCCTCTTTCGGAGTCAACATTAAAGTCAATACCGGAAAATAAGCTAATTCGATTTTGTAATTGTTCTCTAAGTTCAATTAAAATTGGTGCTGTAATCATTTCCGCGCGGGATTTCTGGGTGTTATTTGCCAGACCTAAAGGTACACTGCGCTTGAGAGTTTCGGCTAGTAGTTGGCTGCATTCTAAGTTGGGTTCTTTGCCAAACAAATCGGCGACTTCCGAATACTTTAATTCAAATGTTTTGACTGCGCCTTCTAAACTAAAATCACTGTACGCCATTTTTCTAGTTCCTTTGCTCGCCGTTGTAAATTTTCCAACATTAACTCTTTATCTTTCCTTGATTTGTACGGTTTTATTGTACCAATTCATGAACAGAGAAACTATTAAACTAATTGTTAGATATGTTACCATGATAATTAACATTGCTTCGATCGCCCGACCGGTCTGATTCAACGTCGGAGAGCCCACAACAAAATAAACGTCGGGATAAGCAACCGCAACCGCTAAACTCGAATTCTTAGCTAAATTCAGATACTGACTGGTTAAAGGCGGCACAATCACCCGCAAAGCTTGCGGCAAAATTACCATCCGCATCATTGTTCCAGACTTTAGCCCCAAAGACTTTCCCGCTTCCCACTGACCTTTCGATACTGACTGAATTCCGGCCCGGACAATTTCTGCAATGTAACTGCCAGTATACAAGCTGAGTCCTGTCACCAGGGCTGCAAATTCTGGAGTTAATTTTAATCCTCCTTCGAGTTGCAATGCTGGTGTCAGGCGGGGAACATCTAGACGAAAAGGCAGATTTTTGGTAATAATCAAAGCTAAGATTGCACTCAGCCCGATCGCACCTAGAGCCCAAAACAACTGTCTTCCCGGTTTAGCTTCTTCCAACATCACCCGCGCCCGCCACATCCACAGCGCCACCGCCGCCAAAACTCCGACAGTTAGCAAAATCAACCAAATCTCAAAACCCGGCAAAGCCACAGGCCAAGGTACAGCAATGCCGCGATTTGTCAAGTAAATCGGCCCCCTCATCTGCTGATTGTCTTCGAGTTTTGGCAGGGAAATGAAAACTGCAAAATACCAGAAAAATAATTGCAGCAATAACGGCGTATTTCGCAAAATTTCTACGTACAAACCAGCCAAACTTCGCAGCAGCCAATTGTCGGAAAGGCGCGCAATTCCTACCGTCAAACCCGCAACTGTTGCGAAAATAATGCCGAGGCCCATCACGCGCAGCGAGTTGATTAAACCGACAAAATAAGCTTGCCTGTAACTGTTTTCGGGACTGTAGGGAATCACGCTTTCGCCGATGTCAAAGGATGCTTGGGAATTGAGAAAATCAAATCCAAATGCAATCCCCAGTTGCGAGTAATTGGCACTGAGATTGTCCCAAAGAATCGCGATAACAACTATTACTAAAATTAGGGCGATCGCCTGTCCGGCTATTTTCCAGAAGCGATCGTCCCGCAGCAGTTTTGATATATCTTTAAATTTGGGCAATTTCTGTGATTTGCCCGGTTGAGGTTCTGGGTTCATAACTTAAATTATATTTGATAAATCTGCTGGCAAATCCAGGCGAGATTGAGCTTTGGTTCGTGATATCGTTTCCGGTTGCATCGGAATGATTTAACCGCAGAGGGCGCAGAGAACGCAGAGGGAGAGAATACAGAAATGAATAATTCCGATGCTACCGGATTTGATATGACTTGATAGTTACTCGATTGGCGATCGGGATTTTTCAAGTCACGGACTCTACATAGCTTTGGTGCGTGACTGTTAACAGTCAACAGTCAACTGTTAACAGTCAACAGTCAACTGTTAACTAAAATTAACGGAACGGCGGCGAGTAAAGCAAACCGCCATCTTTCCAGAGTCTGTTTTGGCCCCGTTCTAACTTAAGTGTACTTTTGGGGCCGAGGTTGCGATCGTACATTTCCCCATAATTCCCGACTTTCTTCACAACGCGGACGGCGTAGTCGTTCGGGAGTCCCAAACCTTTACCTAAATCTCCTTCTGTTCCTAGCAAACGTTTGACGTTCGGGTCAGTAGTGCTTGCCACAATTTTGTCTACATTTCCTGAATTAATTCCCAAATCTTCAGCTTCAATCGCCGCAAAAATAATCCATTTCACCGCGTCCGACCATTTAGGATCGCCGCTTTTTACTGCTGGGGCTAACGGTTCTTTTGACATCACGATCGGCAAAACAACATTATTCTCCGAATTCGGCAGAGTTGTGCGCTTAGAAACAAGTTGCGATCGATCGGCAGTAACACCTTGACAGCGACCTTCTTGATAGGTAGCAAAGGTAGAATTCACATCTTCAAACACGACAGGAGTGTATTTAACTCCTATTTTTCGCATTTGGTCGGACAAATTTTGTTCGGTACTCGTACCTGTCTGCACGCAGATAGATTTGCCCGCAAAATCTTTTAAACTTTTGATGCCGCTGTCTTTTTTGACCATGATGCTTTGAGAATCATAAAAGATCACCGGGGCAAATTCCAGTCCGGTAGTGCTGTCGCGACTCGCGGTGTAGGTAGTATTTCGGCTGAGAATGTCGATTTCTCCCGCCTGCAAAACTGTAAATCTATCTTTAGCATTGAGCTTTCGGTACTCGACTTTTTCGGGATCGTCAAATATTGCCGCCGCCACAGCCCTGCACACATCCACATCCAGTCCCGAATATTTGCCTTTTTCGTCTACAAAGCTAAAACCCGGCAGTTCGCCGCTGATGCCACAAATCAGTTTGCCGCGGCTGACAATTGTATCTATCCGGCTGGAACCTTGTTGCGAGTTGCCGCCTGCTGCATTTGTTGCTGTTGTTTGTCCGGTTTGTGCCGATCGATCCCTACAAGACGCCAACGGTGCCACAAACAACACACTTGCTAGCAGCAGAAATCCCCATTTACGCATAGATTTTAATAGAACGCTTTCCTGACAATCCTACCTTGTAGCTGTCAGAACTGTGGCATCGGCGATCTACACAGCCTCTGGTTTCAAATTAGCCGTTCTGCATCCGGTGCTCGACAGCGGCAAGTGCACCGACTACCCGCCTGTTTTTTTTGAGCAAGCTGGGAGCCCAAAGTTAGAAACCCGGTTTCTGGCTGGAGGGCTGGTCGTCAAACCTAAAATTTATCCCTGAAACCCGGTTTCTTTTCTGCTATTTCTGCCCAGCGCGAGCGATCATCGCCTTTCCCTGGAATATTTATCCGATTTTGATTGAATCCACTCACAATAGCTATGGTGCGAGCCGCTGCTCAGCTAAATCGCGGATTAGGCACAGCCGAGACTGGATGTATTCGTCCAATAAATCTGCTTCTTTGCCATTGAGCGCAGAGTTGCTCTTTAACTGCTTCAGCAGCCACTGTACCAGGGTGGCATCGTCTAAATTGACTAACAGAGTAGCTTGGGTGGTCTCAATTAATGACCAGAGTTGGCGTAACATGACTGGAGTCATAAAACCTCGTTGAGCGTAAATACGCACTTAATGGGCGGGCATAGCGAAAAGCTGGTCTTGGTGTCTCAAGCCGATAGACGAAAAGCACCCTCATGTCCATCGGCTTAATGATTATTTTATATTTGACCACAATAACTTAATACAGTAGTGTCACAAGTTACAACACACAAGATGTTATAAGAGTTGCCAATTCCTTCACATTGGGATAAATATCTTGATAAAAGATTAACAATCTTTACACGCGATCGCTCGCGGGGGCTGCCAAGAGCCGTGCGCGATCGCGCCCGATCGCCCGGTTCCAAAGAAAATTGATTGATTACTCGGTAGCCACAAACTTTTCAACCCTCGCGAGAATTATTTCTAATTCAGCGATGATTTTTGTAGCCCCCTCCAAATCATTTGATTCAGCCCGACTTTGAAGCTGATCTGCCATATCGGGCATTAACCGCACCGCCGCCGTAGCGCTGACACCTTTAATTTGATGAGCGTGGCGGGCGAGTGTCTCCATATCTGCCGAGGCGATCGCCTCCTTAGCAGCTTCTAAATAACTAGCAGTATCCACCACAAAAGCTTGCAGTATTTCCCGCTCAAACTCTAAATCAGCGCCCGAAATTTCGTGCAAACGTGCCATATCGACTACCGATTCGATATCGGGATCAGAGTTTTGAAGTTCCTCCCCATTAAACTTGGGAGTTTCAATTTTTAGCTTAGCCGACCAATTTGCTAGTACCGATTTTAACTTTTCGATCGCAATAGGTTTGCTAATATAATCATCCATGCCCGCCGCCAAACACTTTTCCCGATCGCCCTTCAAAGCATTCGCCGTCATCGCAATCACCACCGTCTTTTGATGTGGCTCCATCTTCCCAGCAGCATCTGCCACTTCCCGGCGACGCAATTCCCGCGTTGCTTCGTAACCGTCCAAAACCGGCATCTGACAGTCCATCAACACAATGTCATACTTTTTCAGAGCAACCATAGATAGCGCCTCTGCACCGTTATTCGCGACATCCGCAGTGCACCCCAAAACTCTGAGTTGATTGAGACCAACTTTTTGATTGATAGGAGTATCTTCAACTAACAAAATCTTTAAACTTGCTAACTCCCGGTTGTCAATAGCTGAGGCTCGATTGGAAGTTGAATTTGCCAGCGGCTCATCAATCAGCGTCATTGGGGCGATCGCATTTGCCAAGCAATCAAATAGTCGGTGAGCTTTCACAGGTTTAGTTAAATACCCGCTAAAACCGCTATCTACCAAGCGTTTCGCCTCTGCAAGCTGAGTCATTGAAGTCAGCACCACCCACTTTGTCTGCTGCATTGCCGGCTCAGAAATCCTCAAGCGTTCGAGACTTCCCGCCACCATTTCCGGCAACTGAATATCAACCAAAACGATATCGTAAGGGGAATTAAGGCTGACAGCTTTGTACAGAGATGCGATCGTCATCCAACCGTTCTCAACCTCCTCAACCTCCATTCCCCACAAAACAGCCATTCTCACTAGCACTTTTCGCACTGTCGGCTTGTCGCTGGCAACTAACATTTTTCGCCCCGCCAGCACAGTTTCAAAATTCACTTCGCACGCTGTCCCGACAGCAGTTAAATTTTCCTTATCTGTCGGCACAGTAAACCAAAAAGTCGAACCTTGGCCAGGGGTACTTTCCACACCGATTTGCCCAGCCATTAACTCCACCAACTCCTTAGAAATAGCCAGCCCCAAACCCGTACCACCATATTTTCGTGTCGTAGAGGCATCAACTTGAGTAAAAGATTGAAACAGCTTTCTTTTGTCTTCGGGAGCAATTCCAATTCCTGTATCTGTCACTTTAAATAGCAGGAGCATTGAGTCATTGTTTTCTATTTTTAAGGGTTCGATATTCTCTAAAATTTTCTGATTATCGCTAGCTGCTAATAACCCAGGATTACTAGCATTAGCCACCTCGATTACCACTTCTCCTGCTTCTGTAAACTTAATAGCATTGTTGATCAAATTAGTGAGGATTTGCCGCAACCGCGCTGCATCACCTTTAATTTGCAGCGGCACGTCGCTGTCAATCAGTGCCACCACTTCTATACCTTTTTCTTGTGCGGGAGTGGCCAACAAATCCAGCACTTCATTCACACAGATGCTGAGGTTAAACTCGATTGTTTCTAACCGCATTTCTCCTGCTTCCAGTTTGGAGAGATCCAGAATATCGTTAATAATGGAGAGTAAATTTTGGCCGCTGAGTTTCAGCGTCTGTACAAAGTCAAGCTGTTCGGGAGTAAGATTCGTTTTCAGCAGCAAATCAGTCATCCCCATCACTCCATTCATCGGAGTACGGATTTCGTGACTCATATTTGCTAAAAATAGCGACTTCATTCGAGACGCTTCTATGGCTGCTTCTCGGGCCTGCTGCGCTTGTTCAAAAAGAGTAGATTGCTGAATGGCGATCGCCAACTGCACGCTCAACCTTCCCAGCAAATCCATCTCAGAATCAGTCCAAACACGCGGAGCGCTGCACTGATGGGCAATCAGCAATCCCCACAACCGATTTTGGCTCGTTTCCAAACTCCCTCCCGGCAGTTCACTTCGAGTTTCCGGCGAATATTCTGCTGCCAAACCCTGACTTTCATCGCCTATAAAAATTGGTACAACTACATTAGCCCTTACCTGCAAACTAGCAAGTAAATCTCGGTGTTCCTCGCTCAAATTGGCAGTATAAATATCTGCCATTGCTTGAATTGTTTCTGCACTGTACAGCCATACATAACTTTCCCCAAAGGAGGTTCTTTGAACTTTTCTTCCCAGCAGGGGCATCCAATCATCCCCTACAGATTCCACAACCACAATCGCTGTTTCCTCGGAATCAAAACGATAAATTACCGTGCGGTCAGTTGCCAGCAACTGTCGCACTTCTTGTACAGCAGTGCTGAGAGTTTGAGTGAGGTTTAGAGACTGCCGGACTCGCTGGGCGATCGCCGAAACCAGCCGTTCTTGTTCTGCTTGTTCCTGCAGCATTCTCTCAGCTTGCTTGCGTTCGGTGACATCGCGAATTACCGCAGCAAAGCACAGCGGTTCGGTGGTTTGAGGGTGCTTGACCAGAAAAGCATTCATCGCAACATCAATGGGTTGTCCGGTGGCCAGGTGCTGCATTTGACCTTCTCCTTGCCACTGGCCATGACTGATAATTGTTGGTAAAATCTCTTGACTGAATTTCTCTTGAAAATAGGGTCCAATATAATCCCAGATCTCCGTATAAAGCACTGCCGAAAGATTCTCTACACCCACCAGTTTTCGTCCGGCTTCGTTGACAAACAGCGTTTGGCCTTTTAGAGTAGCCATACCGATAAAATCGCTGCTGTTTTCAATCAGCGACACAAATTTTTGCCGTTCTTCTTCTCCTTTTTTCCGTTCGGTAATGTCGCGCTTGACGCAGACGTGACAAATTACATCATTGGCGTTGTTAATCACAGAGTATGCCGCAACGTCGATCGCCAGCGTCTGGCCTTTTTTAGTGCAGTTAGTAATTTCGCCCCGAAAACTTCCAGTTTTCGCTAAACTTTGAGCAATTGCCGAAAAGCGCTCCCCCGCAACCAGTGGCGAAGCTTCTGCATCTAATTCCGCGTCTGTGTATCCTAGAAGCGTTTGGTGAGCAAGATTTTGTTCGAGGAAAAACCCGTCAGCATCAATAATGACGATCGCATCGTTGGAATTTAAAAATATTTCTCGGTAAAGTTTTAATCTTTCCTCAGCTCGCTTACGTTCGCTGATGTCCCTTTTGACATTTACGTAGCAAACTACATCCCCAGCATCATTTAAAACCGCAAAAGCCGAAACCTCCACCTCAACTGTTCCTTCTTCCACAGCCTTAATACAGGTCATTTCGCCTCGATAACTCCCTGTTTCTGCCAAGCTTTGCATTACCGAGGCAAATACCTGTTCTCCCATGTGATTTGCCGGGGTTTTCCCCCACAATTTCGATGTACTGTAACCCAGCAAAGCCGTGTGAGCTTGATTTGTTTCTAAGTAATAGCCTTGGGCGTCTAAGATCGCGATCGCATCGTTGGATTTCAAAAAGATTTGTTGATAAAGTTGCAGCTTCAGTTCAGCTTGTTTCCTGGCGCTAATATCCGTGAACAAGCCGTAGTAAACTATCTCCCCCGATGGTTGGAATTCTGGCTGGGAAGCTCCTTGCACCCATTTAAGTTTTCCCGACGGAGTGACAATTCTTCCTTCCCACCGCCAAGGCTGCAAATTTTCAGCAGAAAGCGTCACCGAGTTGAGAAAATCATCTCGATCTTCGGAATGAATCATGTCAACAATTACATTAAAATTCTGCTGAGCAGCCTCTGGTTCTATTTCATACAATTCTCGGCAGCCCGCGCTCACAAACGAGAAGGCCATCGAGCCGTCTGGATTCAAATCAATTTGATATACCGTACCGGGTACGCTAGCAGTAATTTTTTGCAGTTTGGCTTGGCTTTGATTCCTGGCTTCATCTGTGGCCTGCAATTGACCAATCTCTCTAGAAAAACCCAAAACCCCAAATATATTACCCTCTGCATCGCACAGTGGCACTTTTTGCGTGTCAAAGATGTGCTGTTTGCCACCTTCAAAGACGATCGCCTGGTAGGGATTGCGAACCTTCTCCCCCGCCAGCACAGCTCGATCTTCCTCGCGGATGCCCCTAATTTGGCCGTTGCGATCGCCAAATACTAATTCGGCTGAAAACCCTAATTCAATATCATCTTTGCCGATAATTTCCTCAACATTTTCCCCCAAATATTCAGCAAAACTTTGATTGACAAAAATGTATCTAAAATTTCTATCTTTCGCAAAAACTCTGTCCGGGGCCTCGTCGATTACAGCCCGCAACAATAGTTCTTGACTTTCCGAATCCAGAGCAAAATTATTTTGAAGTTTATCCTTGACCCGGCTCGTTTTAACTGCTAAAATATTTAACTGTTTTGCACAAATTTGAGCGACAGTGTGGAGCAAACAAAGGTGTTCCAAATTAAAAGCAGTTGCCTGCTCTGCACCAATGAAAAATACTCCCAACAATTCTTCACTTTCATCCGAGTTGGCTGGTGCCATCAAGACCGACTGAAACTGAGCAATTGGTGGCGGAGTGATGTTGTGGGCCCAGTCCCGATTGCCAGCAAGCCATTCAGCGCCAGCAGCTTGCAAGCGCCCTTCAATTTCGGAGCGGGTGCTAGCACTTAACGGCTGCAAGTGTTGCAGGTATAGTCGATCGTCCGGTGGCGTCAAAATTGTGATCGCCGCGCCAGGAATCAGGCGATCGAGATATGCCAGACACGCAGACCAAATTTCATCAGCACTGAGAGCGGCTTGAACTTTTGCAGTAAGTTCATTGAGAACTTGCAGTTCCAAGGTACGCTGGCGGACTTTTGCTTTGAGGCTGGCGGCTAGGATTTGCATAGTGCTCACCACACTGGTTTGCTTATATTATAATAATTATTGATTTTCAAATTTTTGTAAACAATCATTTTAAAATATATCCGACGAAAAGACAACGGTTTTATATTGAAATTACCTTCAACCGGTAAAAAAAGCGTGCGATCGGGAGCAAAGCGGCACCGCAAAGGATCTGCTTGGCTCCCGCAGCGAGATTAGACGGCGAAATTATCCCATTAAAATCACATTATCGATGACGTGGATGACGCCATTGTCTGCTTCGATATCCGCAGCGACAACTGTAGCATTTTTCACCTCAAAGCCGTCAGAACAATCAATTTTAATCGGCGAACCTTCCAAGGAAGTAACAAAACCGAGTTTTGCCAAATCAGCTTTCATAAACTTCCCCGATACGACGTGAAACATCAAAATCCTCGTCAGTTGGGGAACGTTCTGCACTAGGGTTGTGATAGTTCCCGGCGGCAATTTCGCAAAAGCATCGTCAGTGGGTGCAAAGACAGTAAAAGGGCCCGGACTTTTGAGCGCGTCTACTAAATTAGCTACTTGCACGGCTGTTACGAGGGTTTGGAACGAACCCGCACCTACGGCAATATCAACAATATCAGGCATTTTGTTTTACCTCATCTGGGAAAAAAGTTCTATTAAGTATCGTAAACTGATGCGGGCAACAATACCTACTGTCTTTTTTGAAAAATTGGTATTTCTTTTTTAGTGAGGACTTCAATCCTCAGATTTTTGATTAGGACTTCACTCCTCACTACAAACCTAATAATATAGGACTTACATCTGGGGGGCCAGAAACCGGGTTTTTTACGAAAATACTTCGTTAAAACCCGCAGATTAGGTAAAAAACCCAGTTTCGAGGAGTCGGAGTGCGTAAGTCCTGTAATAGTTATTTTACCCGATATAATATTACTAACGCCTTGGCAATTTAATGGCGCGGTGCTTTTAAATTGCTACAATACTGCTGGCGCTTGTGATACGAAAACCTCTGTTTCTAAATCTTCAGAATTGAATTTTTCTCCCTTGTGAATGCTAAAACTGCCGTACAAAATTGAAATTTCAAAAATGTCAGTATGAATTAAAGCTGCTTTCCGGTGCGCGTCTTCACCCAAATGAAAACCAATCAAATCAGCTTCAGGATCTTTGACATCTTCAGGATGAAACACCTCCCAACTGATGTCTCGGCAGTCATGAAATACTATGTTATAAGGCAATCGATCGCCTGTAGGATCGTAAATACATTCAAATAAGATTTCATTCCCCCACAAAGACACATTGACATTTGTGATGAGGGATGTAAGTCCACCTAAATTAAGCAAGTTGTAGTCATCGGGCATATTAATTACTCACTTTTTCTCCTGTATTATGCGTCCCAGGAATCTTATTGCCAAATTCATCTCGTGTTTTGACCAAGCTGCCATCTTTGTCAAGACGCAAACCTTTGTTTATTTTTCTGCCATCTGAACCGTATGTGGGAGCTGGGGTGCGTACAACTTCACCATCAGGACGGATATTGACTCGCGAACGATCGGCAAATTCGTATTCAAGATAACCCCCTCCAGTAGTTCTGATTTCTGCACCCAGCCCGCGCAAAAAGTCATCGACTTCTTGACGAGTCATTCCGGTTAAGTCTCCAAATTCCGATGCAATTCCATTGCCTCCAACTCCCTGACTCGGCACGCGAGTATCCTCACAAACCATTGCCTTTTCTAGTTTAGCACAGTTGGAGAAGGGGAGGAAGCAGAAATTCCCAATGACCAATAATCAATAAAAAAAATAGGGGCGCAGTGTGACCCCTATTAATCAACTAACTAAACTGGCAAACAATTATTGACCACCGATTTGCACTTTCACCACGCGGTTCTTTTCTGCTTCCGCTTTGGGCAAATTCAGGTGCAAAACTCCATTTTTGTACTCAGCTTCTACGCTGTCATTTTGAACCCGTGCGGGTAGGGGAATCACCCGGCGGAATGAACCGTAGCGGAACTCAGAGCGAGTCATGCCTTTATCTTCACTCTTAGTTTCCAGACGGCGTTCGCCACTAATAGCAACAGCTTCTGCGGTTACTTGTACGTCCAAATCCTTAGCTTCCATGCCCGGAATTTCTAACTTAAGGTGGATCGCTTCGGGAGTTTCATCGAGTTCGGCGGGGGGTACAAAAGCAACACCGTTAGATGCGCGATCGGTTGCCGGTGTCAAGCTATCAAACAACCGATTCATTTCTCGCTGCAAGGAGTCCATTTCCCGCAAAGGTTCCCAACGAATAAGTGCCATAACTAATACCTCGACTATCTGAAGTTTTTAGGGGTTGAGAAACACTTGACTCAACTTGTATTTAATATATTCCAGCGCCCGAAACTGGGGGAGTCGGTTTTCCGCAAAAAGGGCGATCGCATTTCCGAACATTCGCGATCGGTATTGTAAAATCATCCCAGGTGCGGGTATCCGATCCAACCCGAACCCAGCAATTTTAGATTTTAGATTCGATCGAGGAATTCCCATCTAAAATCTAAAATCGAAGGTTCGATTAACTCCACCGCGAATGCTGATAAGAAGCGTAGGTATCAAACAAAGCACCCACCAAACTAAAAGTTAGACCGATCACGAAAAAACCCTGGAGGGGACAGCCACTGCCGAAAGTAGCTAAGAACTGCAAAATCAGGTCTTCTCCAGAACGACCAACTCCTTGGAGAGCAGGCACGAAGCCAATCAGCGAAAAGCTAGTCAATCCCCCGCCGATTAACAATAAGGGGGCGACAAAGCTCAACAGGCTGGTCAGCAGTACAGAGCGAAGAAAATTGGGAAAAATGCTCATAAGAGTCAGTAAATTCAGCTAAACTGCCGAAAGGTACAAGCAAACAAAACTTGTCCTTTTCTACGATAGGCAGCGATCGCCCTCAGTGGCCAGTTCTGTCAGAAATCTTAAATGTTATAGAAAAAACTTGTTTAAGATTTGTAGATAAATTTCATTTTTGGCAGTTGTTCTATACTCGAAATCCCCTTGAGCACCACTACATCTTCCAGCCTCAGTTTGTGGAGTCAGCGGTTGCTGGCAGCAGCTTTATTGGGCGGCCAAGTCATGCTGCACTTGCTGAAGGGCAAAATTCACCGCCGCAACACCATCGACCAAATGGCAGCAGTCGGCCCGGAATCTCTGCTGATTGCTTTGCTGACTGCGGGTTTTGTCGGCATGGTATTTACTATTCAGGTAGCGAGGGAATTTATTAACCTCGGTGCCGGCAATGTCGTCGGTGGCGTTTTGGCTTTGTCTTTGACTCGCGAACTCGGCCCCGTCTTAACAGCCGTAATCGTGACGGGACGGGTAGGTTCGGCTTTTGCAGCGGAAATCGGCACAATGCAGGTAACAGAACAGATAGATGCCCTGCTGATGCTCAGAACAGACCCGATCGACTATTTGGTAATTCCCCGCGTCCTGGCTTGCTGCTTGATGCTGCCAATTTTAACCATCATGTGTCTCGTCACGGGCATCCTCGGCGGATTGCTGATTGCTACGACGATGTACGGCATCTCTCAAAGCGTGTTTTTAGAATCAGTCCGCAATTTCCTGAGTCTGTGGGATATTTGCAGCGCGGCAATTAAGGCTGTTGTGTTCGGTGGTTTGATTGCTGTAATCGGCACTAGCTGGGGTTTGACAACCACCGGCGGGGCAAAAGGCGTCGGTCAATCGACTACTACGGCGGTGGTGACGGCTTTACTGGCTATTTTTATTTTTAACTTTTTGATGACATGGCTGATGTTTCAGGGGACGGGCTCTAGCGTACTCAAAGGCTTGTAAGCTAGGAAACGGATAAAATATGAATAATTGGCAACATTAGTTTACTACCCTTGATTTAAACCCGTGACTACAACAGCCTCTTCGACTGCGCCCACAAATACGATCGAACTCGCCCCGAGTTATGCGATTCCCCTAGTCCTGGTACTGGCGGGCCTACCCCTGCTGTTCGTGCAGAAGTGGGCCAGTTTGCCACTTTCGCTGTTCGGCTTGTTTCTGATGTACCAAGCCGCCACCATCCGGCTACAATTTACCCCAACAGATTTGGACATTTATCGATCGTCCAACTTAATCCGCCGCTTTCCTTACCGAGAATGGCAAAATTGGCGGATATTTTGGCCCGCTGTGCCGATTTTGTTCTATTTCAAAGAAATTAACAGCATTCACTTTCTGCCGGTTCTGTTCGATCGTAAAATGCTACAGACCTGCTTAGAACAGCGCTGTCCCCGTCAAGACTAAAAAAGTTGTTAATTTTTAATTTTTAACTTTTCTGTGCCCCACGCCGAACAAAATTTCCCATGAATTCAGACGAATCTCCAACCCAAGAACCGCAACCACAACCAGCCGCCCCAAGCGGTGACGGCGAAGTCGATTTACCCGTGAATGAGACGGAGTACGAAGTTCTATCTCAAACACGAGATTTGTGGATCGACGAAAATGAGCTGCCCGCCCAACTCCCGGCAGAAACAGACCCGCCGCTGGACGAGGAAGATGCCGAAATCGCCCAATTCGTGGACGAAGCAGGCGCACTCGCCCAAATTGGACCCAACACCGACGAGGCCGAATCACAAAGTCCGATCGCTCAAATCGAGCTTCCCACAGACTCCCAGCCAACAGAAACCGCAGAAACGGTAACGAACATCCCAGAAAATGTTACCGAACAGTTGGCAGAGAGAGTCAAAGAATTGCAGCAGCAAGAACAAGCTTTGACTGAAAAAATTGCCGCCTTGGAAGCCGACAAAGCCAATGCTATAGAAGCGTTGGGCCAGGCTCAAGCCTCGATCGGGCGTTTGGTACAAGACGGCTTGATTCAACTAGATCAGCGCAAACAAGCGCTACAAATCGAAGTAGAAAAACTAGAACGCCGGCGCGATCGAATTCAAAAGGAAATGCGAACCACTTTTGCCGGCGTTTCCCAAGATTTAGCAATTCGAGTCCAGGGTTTCAAAGACTATCTAGTAGGCAGTTTGCAGGATTTGGCCGCCACCGCCGAACTCTTAGATTTGACGCCACCGGCGCAAGAGACACCACAGCGAACTGCTGCTGAAGAGTCTCAATCCTCAGCACCGGTAAATCCCAAATTTGCCGAACAGGGATTTCAAGAACAAGCCAAACAAATTCGCCGCACCCTCGACCAATATCGCACTCTCCCCGACTACTACGGCCCGCCTTGGCAACTCCGCCGCACTTTTGAACCCATCCACGCGGAACGAGTTTCTAACTGGTTTTTCACTCAAGGAGGAAGGGGTGCTTTGCGGACTATGGGTTCGCGCTTGCAAAATATCTTGATTACTTCGACAATTATTTCTGTACTCAGAAGCGTCTACGGTGGACGGGTGCGGACTTTGGTGCTCGCGAACAGTCCCGAACGTTTGGGAGAGTGGCGCCGGGGTTTGCAGGACTGTTTGGGCATTACTCGCAGCGATTTTGGCCCGGAAAGGGGAATTATTATGTTTGAGTCTGCGGAGGCTTTGGCTCAAAAAGCCGATCGACTGGTTAAAGATGGCAAATTGCCACTAATTGTCATTGATGAAACTGAGGATTTAATTAGTTTGTCAATCCTGCAATTTCCGTTATGGCTGGCATTTGCTGCCGATCCGCAAACTTTGACGACTGCTAAGGATTTTTGATTAGGTAATTGGTAATTGGTAATTGGTAATTGCTAATTGGTAATTGCTAATTGCTAATTGCTAATTATGCTAGGGGAAAGGTGGCAAATTTTTAAAGTACACGAAATCTAAAATTAAAAAATGGCTAGCTGGATAATTTTAAATGGCGCACTGTTAATAGCAGCTTATCTGCTGGGTTCGATTCCGACTGGGTACGCCTTGGGGAAATGGATGCTGGGAATTGATATTCGAGAGGTTGGTTCGGGTTCGACGGGTGCGACTAACGTACTGAGGACTTTGGGCAAAGGGCCGGGGTTGGGGGTGTTGCTGGTTGATGTGTTGAAGGGGGTAAGTGCGATCGTCCTAATTCGCTACATTTACTCTCTCACTTTTACCAGCCAGCTAGCAACCGCAGCAGGTTTAGAAAATACTGCAACTGTCATCCCTTGGATGGCAACTTTGGCGGGTTTCTCTGCTGTTTTGGGGCACAGTAAATCAATCTGGCTGGGGTTTACCGGCGGTAAATCTGTGGCTACGAGTTTGGGAGTTTTGCTGGGTTTGTACTGGCCTGTTGGTTTGGGAACTTTCGGAATTTTCGGGATAGTATTTGCGGTATCGCGAATTGTCTCTTTAAGTTCGATTATCGGGGCAATTAGCGTTTCTGGATTGATGTTTGCTTTACATCAGCCGCTGGCTTATGTATTGTTTGGAATTGCTGGTGGCGTATTTGTAATTGTGCGGCATCGGAGTAACATTCAGCGTATTCTGAATGGTACTGAACCGAGGATTGGAGAGAAATTGGAAACAGCAGCTAGCGATCGATAATTAGTTCCGTTTTCTCCCCAATCTTCGATAAATAAACCTACAATTTCCTGTAAGTTAGCTCTGTCAAATCCGGCTTTTGTAGGATGTGTTGCAACGCATCCTCAAGCTCAGAATCCCTGAACAGAGATAATGCTGTTTTGGAGTTCACTAGGCGTTACACTATCAACAAAACCTATTAAATCTCCTGAATTCCTGACTCTGATGAGCGTCCCTGAAGTCACAGCAGTTGAAGGAATTAAGTAATCTTCTGAGACAGTGAGTTTCGCAGCTTCTGAAAAATCAAAATCTTCTAACAGCAACACATCTGTCAAGTTCTCCAAAACTACATCGTTAACAGTCAAACCGTCTGTTAATCCAATCCGATCTAAACCGACTCGGAAATCTCTAAAGTAATCGGCATTTTTGATATCAGTAACTCCTGACTCTAGTTGCAGGACGTATAAATTACTTCCACTGGTTTTAGGCGAATAACCACCATCTTTCACATTTGAAAAATAGTCTCGACCCAAGCCTCCAATCAGAGTGTCATTCCCGTTACCGCTGTATAAAATATCATTTCCTCTACCTCCCCATAAAATATCATCTCCTGCGTTAGCGAGAATCCAATCTGCATCTTGACCACCGATCAAACTGTCATTTCCCTCGCCTCCCCATAGGTCATCTTTCCCTCTTCCCCCAAATAAAGAATCGTTGCCAGGATCTCCTATTAGCGAATCTTCTCCGTCATTGCCAAATATTAAATCATTAGTTATCCCGCCGTATACTGTATCCTCACCTCCCAACATCCAAACTCCCGAAGGGAAATCAGCCGTATCTTGGAACAGTAAATCAGCGTATTCGGATGTATTGTCACCAATTAATCGAGGCACTCCTGATGGATCTGTTTGTAAAGCCATAAAATATTTGGTTCCTAATATCTCAGATGCCAAGATTATAAAATAAGCCACTCTCAAAGTCAATTCATATATTCATAACTTTGAGTTCATAAAAGTCATAACTTTGAGTTCATAAAAGTCATATTTGTGGTACGCTCGACACCAACGAGTGCAGCGAGTTAAGGGCATGGAACAGTTTAGGTGTCTGAATCCAGGGGATATTCTGCGCGATCGCTACCGAATTATCGCTCAATTAGGTGAGGGAGGGTTTGCTAAAACCTATACGGCTAACTACGCTTTGGGCAGCCCCGAAAATCCCTTGTGCGTCGTCAAGGAAATTCCGCCTCCTGAATCTAACGATCCGCGACTGTTGGAGGAAGCACAACAGCAATTTGAAAAAGAAGCTAAAACCCTGAAGTATCTCGATAAGTGTCCGCAGATTCCCAAGTTAATCGATCGCTTTCAAGAACAGGGAAAATTTTACTTAATTCAAGAATACATCGAAGGAAATCCGCTCAACAAAGAACTCGCATCTCTCAGGCAGTTTCAGGAGTCAGAAGTTATTGACTTATTGCAAGATATTTTGTCAGTTTTAGCTTTCGTCCACGATCGAGGTATTATTCACCGCGATCTGAAACCGTCAAACTTAATCCGGCGCCAACTTGACGGCAAAATTGTTTTAATTGATTTTGGGGCGGTAAAAGCGATCGGCACTTTGGCGATCGAGAACGGTCAAATAACTCAAACTCGCGCGGTTGGTACAGACGGTTATATGCCAGCCGAACAGTGGAAAAATCAACCAAGATTTAACAGCGATATCTATGCTGTGGGAATCATTGGCATTCAAGCGATCGCAGGTTTAGATATTCAAGACTTTTTTAATGATAAAAAAACTGGGGAACTCGTCTGGCACTACTCAACTGACGATCGCCCGATGGTACAAATTAGCGACAAGCTGAAAAAAGTTTTAAATAAGATGGTGCGCTACCACTTTAACGATCGCTATCAATCTGTTGCTGAAGTGTTGCAGGATTTGATCTCGCTAACAGCGTTGCACTCACCTGCGCCCTCTTCACAACAACCTCTGCTGCCGAAGCCTCCACCCCAATGGCAAGATACATTGAGAGTCTGCTTGCCGATCGCGATCGCAGGATTCCTGGGGCTAGCAGCATTTTTAATACACAAAATTTTCACACCTCAAACTTGTCCTTTAATCCAGGGAGATGCTGTGAGTTGCGGCGAGGAAATCCTCATCAAAACATCTGCTTCTCGATTCAAACAAAGGGGGGTAAAGGATTTTTTTAAGGGAAATCATCAATCAGCTTTTAAGTTCTTAAAACAATCGTGGGACGAAGAAGAACGCAAAGATCCAGAAACTTTAATTTACATGAATAATGCCCTTTTGAAGGCCCAAAAAGCTGATTACTACACCCTGGCAGTTGCCGTTCCTATCAGCAACACCGAAGGAGGTACTGTCAATTCTGATTTGGCTAGAGAAATGTTGCGCGGCATTGCCCAGGCCCAAACAGAAGTCAACCTAGGACTGTTTAATTCCGATCGCAATAACTACTTTCCCGGTCAAGGTTTTTTAGCAGGGAAAGCCATTAATGGCAAGGGTATTAGAGTCATTATCGCTGACGATGCCAACCTCAAAACAGAGGCACAAGCTAGGGCTTCTTCACTCGTCAAGCAAACCGAGATTTTGGGCGTCGTCGGTCACTATACGAGCGAGATGACTGTGTATGCAGTCGATATTTATGACAAAAATCACTTAGTCTTAATTTCGCCTGGGACTACAACGGAACAATTAACAGAACAACGTCGGAAGTTTTTCTTTCGCACTGTCCCTACACATCAAATTACTTCTGAAAACTTCAAGAACTATCTGATTGAAAACGCAGGTTCCAAAAAAGCGGCGGGTTTCTACTGTCCTGAGATTCAAGCTACTTCTTCATTGTGGGAAGAATTCAGAAAACAGTTTAGACAAGCAGGAGGAACTATTTTAAGCATCACTGAATACGATGTGTGTAAGAAAAATTTCAACGTTGAACTAGCATTACAAGAAGTCGAACGAAGCGAGAAAACAGCGATGGTTTTAAGTACGAGTCATGTCCCGGATGCAATCAAAAATGCTATGGCACTTATTAAAGCCAATGGTGATCGCAATTGGGTAGTGGGAACCGGGGGAATTTACAGCCAGAAAACCTTAGAAACTGCCTCCCAGTTACAGTCTTTTGAGAAACTGGTGACATCATCCTCTTGGCATCCCTTAGCTGCTCCCAACCCCACATTTGCCGAAAATGCTCGAAAGCTTTGGGGAGGAAATGTCAACCACCGCACAGCTTTAACCTACGATGCAACTCGGACTCTAATTAAAGCAATAGAAATCCAACAGCAACCCAGTCGCGAAGGGATGCAGAAAACTATTGCGAGTCCGAATTTTAGCGCCACAGGAGCAACCGGAACTATTGAGTTTGATCCGAAGGGCGATCGCCAAAATTTTCGACCGGAGTTAGCTAGTCAGACGGGAATCCCCACACTATATCGCTTCGATTGGTGTGGGATGAGAGGCGCGTGAATCGAGGATTCCACATTTTCATGTCCTCGCCAGCATAGCGGGCGAGCAATGAAGGTGTGGATGACGAGATGAACAAATCTTTATTTGCCAACATCGTTACTTGACATAATTATTAAATTACTGCTTGACACAATATAGTTTTTTCTGGTATTTTTATTCTCAGCAAATGCGTAAAGGTCGTAGCGCAATGAAAGTAACATATCAGTATCAGTTCTATCCCAACACCATTCAAAAGTTAAGCCTAAATCATTGGTGGAGAATTTGTCGCTATTGGTACAACAGGCAGCTAGGCGATCGATTTGATTGGTGGGAGAGTAACCGGACTGCTATAAATGCTTGCCCATTAGTTGCTAGCATCTCTACGCCCCGCGCGAAGCCTAACTACTATTCCCAAAAACAACAATTACCAGTCATCAAAAAAGACCTAGTAAAAGTCTTCCACAGTGGCGAGCTATTGGACTTCAAGCAGGTAGATTCAACTATTCTGCAAGATGTTTCTAAGCGAGTAGATAAAGCCTTTGAGCGGTTTATCGTAGGGGACAGTAAAGGCGGGCGATCGGGTAAGCCCCGATTCAAGACTGAAGCGGATTACCGGACGATGACTTTTTCTACGGCTAATAACGACTGGATTAAGCTGGTTCGCAAGAATTGGTTTTATATCCGATTGCCGAAGTTGGGTGTCATAAAAGTTCGGATGCACCGCAGGGTCCCCGATGGATTCACTATTAAGCAAATTAGTGTAACTAGAAAGGCTGACGGTTGGTTCATCCAGATAATGCTTGAAGACGCTTCAGTACCCCAGTTTATTCCTGATAAAGTTACCCCAAACTGGGATAACTCAATTGGGCTGGATGCGGTGCTACATGAAGATGTCTATTTAGCAACATCGTCAGGGGAAAAGCTACCTTCGTTGAAACCGCTTCGCAAAAACCAAGCTAAGTTAGACCAGATATCAAGGAAGCGGAACAAACGGAAGCGCGGTTCTAAAGCCCGACGGAAATTAGCCAAAAAAGAAGCGAGACAGCACCAAAAAATAGCGCGTTGTCGCCAAGATTTCCACTACAAAACAGCTCACAGACTTGTCAGGTCTGGAGCTAAATTCTTTTTTCATGAGGACTTAAACTTAAAAGGCTTAACGAAACGGAATAAAGTTAAGCAAGATAATGAGGGTACTTACCTCCCAAACGGTCAATCAGCTAAATCAGGACTAAATAAGTCTTGGCTGGATGCTGCGTTCGGTCAGTTTTTTAAGACGCTGGAATACATAGCCGAAAAAGCTGGATCAGTCGTCGTTCCGCAAAAACCTGCTTATACCTCAATGGTTCTGTGCTATCGGAATGAAATTGTTTTTACCGATTGCGGTATGCGAAGCTATTGGGATGAGCAATATTCTTTAATGGTCGATCGCGATGTTAACGCCGCGATTAATTTAAAGAGACTTGGGTTGGGCATTTTCCCAAGGAGAAAACGCCGTAGCGGGAATCTTTCTATAGTACGAACTATAGATGATAGTACCGCGAAGGAAATTTTGCACACCCTTCATCGGGCTGCAAAGATGCCCACGTCATAGCTGTACTCAGCTTGACGTGGGAGTATGTCACTGCATATTGTCAAGTGTCGAAAAGAACAGTTCGGTGTAGCTTTTGTTCCCGTCAAATATCGGACGGCAAAATCGGCAGGTTTAAAGTGCGATTGAACTCGTTTTTGACGGTTTCTGTGCGTTATTCCTGACTTATTTACCTAATTCTTGAGAACGCAAACAAGCTGCTTTCACGGCTTCGATTAGCGCAGAACGAAAGCCGCTACTCTCTAATTTAGCAATTCCCGCAATAGTTGTACCGCCGGGACTCGTAACTTGATCTTTCAATTGTGCCGGGTGCATTCCCGTTTCTTGCATTAGCTTCGCTGTACCGAATACTGTTTGTAAAGCTAATTGAGAGGCGATCGCCCGTGGCAGTCCAGCACAAACTCCGCCATCTGTCAAGGCCTCAATCAAAATTGCTACATAACCAGGCCCGGAACCCGAAAGCCCTGTCACCGCATCCAGCATACTCTCAGGCACTTCTACCACTTCTCCCACGGCCTGAAAGATGCGCTTTACCAATTCTAAATCAGCCGGTTGAACAAGTTTTCCCGGAGCGATCGCGCTCATTCCCGCCCCTACCGTTGCCGGAGTATTCGGCATCACCCGCAGCACTCCCCGCCCCGGAAAAGCTGGTTCTAGCTTGCTCAGTGGCACTCCTGCCAAAATCGACACTACCAGCGCTTGTGGCTGGGAATTAGCCGTTTCTCCATTATTTCCCTGTTTGCGATCGGCCGCCACCGCCAACTCCAAAGCTACCGTATCAAAAACTTGGGGTTTAATTGCCAAAAACAGCACTTCCGTAGCGGCAGCAACTTCTAGATTACTGGCTGTTGTTCCAATCCCGTATTTCTCAGTCAAAAAATCGCGGCGCTTTACCCCAGGCTCGCTCACCAATATTTCTGAAGGCAAATAAACTTTTTCTGCTATTAAGCGGGATAAGAGAGCTTCTCCCATTACCCCGCCGCCGATCGTACCAAATTTTATGTTTGTCATTAGTCAGTTATTAGTTAGTTGTTATTAGTTAGTTATTATTAGTTATTTGTTATTAGTTATTTTTCAATAGCCAACTGCCAACTGCCAACTGCCAACCGTCAACTGCCAACAGTCAACAGTCAACAGTCAACAGTCAACACTCAACAGACTACTGAGCGACTGGAGCTTGTTCTGCCGGCCACACTGTTGGTGCAGGAGCCGCAGGACGAGGGCGTCCTTGAGCTGGAGGCACTTCGTGAACCACGCCAGACTGAGTTCTCACCTGCACGCAGCTAGGCGTAAACAAGAAAATACTTTCGCCAATTCGCTCTTGATGACCGTCAAGGGCATAAGTACCGCCCGCCACAAAGTCCACAGCTCTTTGCGCTTGGTCTGGGTCCATCACCGTCAGGTTCAAAACCACAGACTTGCGTTCCTTAAGGGCTCGAATTGCTGCCGGCATCTCTTCAAAAGTGCGCGGCTCCATTACTACTACTTCCGAAATCCCGTTCATAGCTCCAGGCATTCCAATCACGTTATTCATTACTGACCCTACTCCGCCGGTTGGTGCAACGACATCCATACCTGTCGATCCTACTACTGACCGCTCTCGCATTCTACGATTTTGACGACGTTCTTCCTCTGCTGCTGCGACGGCAGCGGGGTTCGGTTCAGGCGCTTGGTAGAAGTTCTGATAGCGCTCCCCTTCCGTTTCGTCGTAAACGTCATCGTACTCAGGCTCATTGTTGATGCCTACAAAATCTCGCAGTTTAGAAAAAATATTCATGATTCACGCTCCTTCACGACTTGGCTGCCCCGACTATACTCGCGTTGCGCGTTAGTCGCGGGTAGCTGACTATTCTATATTTAACCCAAATTGTCTTTATCAGAAGATTTCAATTATTTATCCCCTCCTAGAGCCAAATAAGGTTTGTCCTAGCCGTACCATAGTAGCACCTGCTTGAATTGCCAAATGATAATCTCCCGACATCCCCATCGAGAGCTGCTGCATTTGAATGCAGGGCAAATTTTGGTGCTGGATTTTCTGTGCTAGTTCGCGAGTGCTGTTAAATAATTCGAGGATTTGCGAGTCATCTAATCCCAGCGGAGGAATTGTCATCAAACCTTGAATTTTGATATGCTGACATTTGTTGAGTTCTGGAAGGTCGGCCAGCAGTTCTGGAACGCTCCAGCCGTATTTGTCCGGGTCGGGCAACATTTTGACTTGCAGGCACACTTGGGGAGAGCATGACATTTCCCCTGCCAAGCGCGAAAGTCGCTGAGCGAGTTTGAAATTGTCGAGAGAGTGAATCCACTGGAAATGCTCTAGGGCCTTGGCGGCTTTGTTGGCTTGCAAGTGGCCGATCAAGTGCCAGTTGATATCCGGTAAATCTTGCAGTTGGCTTTGTTTTTCGGCAGCCTCTTGAACCTTACTCTCACCAAAATCCCGGATACCGGCATCGTATGCTTCGCGGATAGCATCAGTCGGTACCTGTTTGGTAACGGCAATTAACCGCACTGATTCGGGCAAGTGTTGGCGAATGCTGTGAATTCGAGAGGCAATGGTCATGGTTGCTCAACGCTCTTGACTGGAGGGAAGGAAAATTAATACTGTTACCAATTACCAAATTACTGATTTTCGTTATTGAAATGTGCGCTGGTGAATGGTCTGCAATTGGTCGTACTCCTGATATTGACCGCTGCGACGCAGGGTTCGCAGGCGAATTTCGACCATGAGGCGAGCGTCGGAGCGGCTGATTGGTTCAAATCTCAGCCCGCCAGGGCCGTTTGTCACCAAAAAAAACAGGCGTTGGGCGTATAGGGTGGTAAATAATTCTTGGCTGTCTTCAACCTGGGATACCCTGAAGAGGAGGCCAAAGTTTGGATGATTCAGGTAAGTTTCGGTAGTCATTCACACTCACAATCTATCAATTTTAGATTAAAGATTTCGATTTTAGATTTTAGTTTCGTTCGATCGCCCGACGGCGTTGTTTGACGGCGGGCTACAAAGGGCGATGGCCGTAGCCGTGCAATAGTCTCCGTCGTGGCTGAGGCTCAATTGCCACTGGCAACTTCCCCAAACAGAGGCTTTTGCTGCTGCGGTTCCGTGCAGTTGCACATTGGGAGCACCGTTTTCAGAGCGCCGAATTTCCACATCTGCATACCGTATTCCCCGCCATCCCGTGCCTAGAGCTTTGACAACGGCTTCTTTTGCTGCCCAACGCCCCGCTAGCTGGTTGCAGGAAACTCGATTCATTTTACCTTTAATGCTGCTGTGTTGAGAATTTAGTTGCCCGCAATCCCTTTGTTCGGCGGGCGTGTAAACTTTTTCGAGGAAGCGATCGCCAAAACGGTCTAATGTGGCTTGAATGCGCGGAACATATACGATATCTGTCCCAAGATAGATGTTCAAGGTCTTGGTTCTCTAAATATTTATCTCCATTACTTTAGCAGGACTGTCGCGCACCAGACAAAACTTACTCAAATGTCTGCCCGTCCTCCCAACCCCGCTCGAATCCAGGGCTGTTTCATTCTCTTGTAGGGTCAATCCCTCGTGAAGAACCCCGATATCTGAAACTAGAATCAGTTCTTCCCCATTCTTCAATCTCAAATCTAATCAATCAATCAATGAATCTAAAATCTAAAATCTAAAATCTAAAATCTCAACTGTCCCAACCCCAAACGAAGCGGGCGCTCCACAGGACTATCAAGCAGCCGAGGGCGATCCAGTCTCGGATTTTCAATTGCAACTGGTGCCATTCTACACGGTGTCGATCGGGACTGGTGAAGCCACGAACTTTCATGGCGCTCGCTATTTGTTCAGCTCGCAGGAGCAAGTTTTCTAACAGCCGCTCAGCTATCATCAACCACACTTGAGCGGCGCTGCGAAATCCGAGTTTTTTCCAGTTTATCGCTCTGGTTCTGACCGATCGCACTAAATTTTGTATTTCTTCCAATACTAGGGGAATGAATCGCAAAGATAAAGTTAATGTTAAGGCTATTTCGGTGATAGGCCAGTTCAAGCGGCGCAGAGGCTGCATTAAGTTTTCAAGGGCGGCGGTGATTTCTTCGCTGGCTGTGGTGAGGAGGTAGAGGTTGGTGCTGTAAATTACTGTGAAAAATAGGGTGCTGACGTTGATAGCTAAATCTAGGGATTTGCGGGTGATTTTAATCGGGCCTTGTTTGAATACAACGTAACGGTAGTTTGTGGGTTGGGGGAGTTGATTTGGGCTTTGGGCTTTGGGATTGGGGATTGGGGAGTTTGAGCCTAAGTTAAAAGGTTTGTACCAGGGTTTTGGTTGGGGCGGGGGTGGAAGAGTTGCGGGCTGTTGGGAAAAGGTTAATTCGTCGGCGGGGATGCGGGGCTGGTGTTCTGCGGGGAGTCCGTCGGGGGCGATCGCGCTGAGGCCAAATACGAATAGACAGAATAGCAGCAGCAGTCCCATTTGCTGTTTCCACACGCGCAAGGGAATTGCTGCTGTTAGTGTCAGTACGATTAACATTCCTACTAGCATCAACCGCCAGATGGGATTGGCGAGTATTGGTGCAATCAGAAATGTCATCAACCAGGCTAGTTTTACGCGGGAGTCTAGCCGGTGAAGCCAGGTTACGGGTTGTTCTAGGTATAGTCCTATGGGGAGCGATCGAAGTAAGTCCATCTTGCGATTTTAGATTTTAGATTTTAGATTTTAGATTTTTTGATTAATTGATTGATTGGGGATTTTTTGATTGATTGGGATTTTTGATTGGGGATTTTTTGATTGATTGGGGATTTTTGTGGGATTTGAGATTTTTTTTATTGGCGATTTGCTGTTGGGTTTTTAGCAACTAAAGTTTTGATCGAGGCCACTGTCATCGCTAAAATTTAATTCGTTTCTGACATGATACTCCTCAAATTAGTGACCTCTAATAATTTAGCTTCAACTATCAGCTCCATCTAGTAAAGACATTCATCTGCTTCTTCTTCCACGATTCTGAGTTTGGCAATTAAGTCTGCTGTTTATCTAGCGCGACAAGCTGCCCGATAGTTAGCCCCTACAGCAGTTCCTGAACGAATTAACTGCTTGCCAATTACCTCAGAAACGGTATTTTTTGGGAGTGAACTTACTAGCTTAATAACTCTTAATGCTAGAGCCTTCGTTCTTTGTTTAAACTCTTGTTCGTTCATCCGATATTTAGATTTTAGATTAAAAATTTGGCTGTTATTGGCAATCAATTATATCATCTAACAGCATCTTCTCTTCAATCTAAAATCCAAAATCTCAAATCTAAAATTACTTGACCCGCAGTGCTCTGTTGGTTGTGCTCATTTCGGTGGCACGAACTTTTTTGCCTCTCCACAGTAGCCGCATTGGTGTACCGGTAAAGCCGAGGTGTTTGCGGAATTGGCTTTCCATGTAGCGGCGGTAATTTTCGGTAAAGCGTTTGGGATCGTTGACAAATAGGGCGATTGTCGGTGGCTGCGATCGCACTTGAGTACCGTAATAGATTTTGCCTTGTTTTCCTTGGCGGGTAACTGGGGCTGAGTGCCAGGTTGTGGCTTCTTCTATGACTTCGTTAATCACGGCGGTAGGGACGCGACGTTTGTGTTCGTCGGAGGCTTTGTCTACTAATTCAATGATTTTTTCAACTCGCTGTCCACTCATGGCGCTAACAAAAATCATTTCTGCCCAGTCGAGGAAATAAAGTCGGGTTCTTACTTCTCTTTCGTACTCGTATATGGTGTCGGACTCTTTTTCTACGGCATCCCATTTGTTGACGACTATGATGCAGGCTCGACCTTCTTGGCTGATGCGATCGGCTAATTTTTGGTCTTGATCTGTAACACCGTCTATTGCGTCAATTACTAACAGTATGACGTTGGCGCGGCGGATGGCTTTGAAAGCGCGGTTGATGCCGAAAAATTCTGCGCCGTATTCGACGTTTTTCTTTTTGCGGATTCCGGCTGTGTCGATCAGGCGGTAGGTTTTACCGTTCCGTTCTACTAAGGTGTCGATCGCGTCGCGGGTTGTGCCGGAAATCGGGCTGACTATGGCGCGGTTTTCTCCGAGAAATGCGTTTAACAAACTCGATTTGCCGACGTTGGGACGACCGATAATTGCTACTTTAATTTCCTCAACTTCGGGTAATACTTCCGTGGGAAGGTAAGTTATTAATTTGTCTAGCAATTCGCCGGTGCCGTTGCCGTGAATGCCGGAAACTGGGAAAGGTTCTCCGAGTCCCAATTGCCAAAAGTCGGCTGCTTGGGTGAGTCCTGTATTTTCCGATTCGCATTTGTTGACGGCGAGAATAACCGGAACTTTTTGCAGTCTCAGCCAAGATGCGATCGATTCGTCGCCGCCGGTGAGCCCGGTTTTTCCGTCAACTACGAAAATGGCTGCGCTGGCTTCTGCGAGGGCCGCCATTGCTTGTTCGCGAATTAAAGGCAAAAATTCTGTTTCGTCGTCGAATACTAGCCCGCCGGTGTCTACGACTTGATATTCCCGATCGCCCCAGTATGCTGGTCTGTAAGTGCGATCGCGGGTGATTCCTGGTTCGTCGTGGACGATCGCGTCTTGGGTGTTGGCTAAACGGTTGACGAGCGTCGATTTGCCTACATTGGGGCGTCCAATAATAGCAACTATAGGTAGAGACATAAAAGTAGCAGCAATGAGGCTGCGCCGTAATTTTGAGCTTTAGTCTTGTATTGTAAGCTAATCTGACGAGATTTTTATAGATTGAGGCTGTGTTTCTGTCTTTTCATGCTGTAGGCGGTGTTTTACCGATCGCCCGTTTAAACATCGAACCCTAAAAAATAGCCACAGCCTATGGATCTGCATTCCCAGCCCCACTCTGAGAATTAGAAATAAAACTTAAATAACTCAACAAATCATCTCATCTGTGGTAATTCTTTGATGATTATGAAGGTAGATATAGGATTTTAGCGATCGGCTATTATTGAAAATAAGCAGAAATTTAGTTTTTGACCAAAGCTTAAAACAGCAGCTTAAAAATGGAAACTAAATTTCCCTCAAAGCTCAAAACATTAGGTGGTAATATGGCTGTTCTGCAACTAGAAGACGGTAGAACATATACGGACATCCGGGCGATCGCCAGTCAACTGGCAGTTTTAAATATTGAGATCGATTCCCTGCCCCCAAACGAAAATCCGGCGTTTCAAGAACTGCTCGTTCAAGACATTCTCAATGTTACAGAAAAACAGCAGATTCTCGCAGCATATAATAGCGAGTTTGAACAGTTTAAGCGCGCCAGCGGATATCGGTGGTGCGACTTAAAAGTGCTGCATCCTGGTTCGCAGCAGATTTACGCGCTGATGACTCAAAGCGATCGCACTCACACCCACACAGATGCAGAAGTTCTTCACATTTTAGCTGGGGAATGCGTTTTTGGGTTTGTGTATTCTAACGGCTCTCAGGTACAATTAATGCTGGAAGCTGAAGAATACATTAAAGTGCCTGCCAATACCGAACATTGGTTTTATCTCACTCCGTCGCTGTACTTGAAAGCCTTGCAGTATTACACCACTGCTCAAGGCTGGGTTCCTAAGTATACTAACAGGAAACTAAAAATTAAAAACTAAATGTAGGGTGCGCCGAAGCGCACCTTCCTCTATCAAAATAGGCGATTTAAATGCCGACACTACACACAAAGTTTCTCTCTAAAAGACGAGAATTAAATGCTCTCTACTTCATTAGGTGCGGCCATTTCAATTTCTTCGCAACGCTGCAAAAGCGCTTCTATTTCCTGAGCTAAAAAAATTACTTCCGGCCACGAAGAACCGTTAATTAAATCTTGAGCGTGAGCTAATTTGTTTCTCAATGCTTCTGCTGACTTTAAAAAACGCTCCCCGTAGCGTTTGGATTTGAGCCCCAGCCGATCGACTATTTCAGCCGAACTCAGGATTAAATCTCGCTTGTCGCAGAATTGCAGGTAATCGATTAAGTCAATTGCTTCATTTCGCGATCGCCCCAATTCCCAAAGGTGTTTTGCGGCTAAAATGCGATCGCCCTTAAGGAATTTTTGCCAAGAATCTTGGGGAAAGTAAATCCGCACGATTCGCAATAAATTCATTTCCAGAAGCGTCACCAATCCAAACAGCAGCATCCGCACCGGTGCTTTTTGTAAATCGCCGCAGGTAACGATACCGTTGATCCTGTTGCTTTCTAATACAAATAATCTCGGTTTTTCTCGCAGCAGTGGCAGCAATTCCATCAAAGGAGTCGAAGCGGCAATTAATTGTGATGGGTGAAAAATTTGCTGGTAGTCGCTGCACTTTCCTGTCATTAAGTGCGATCGTTCTACATAGCCGCAAACCGTGCCGTTTTCTTCAATACCGAGCACGTCAAAATCGCGGGACTCCATCCACGATCGCAATTTGGCTGCGTCTTCGCAAGCGGGGACAGATTTCAGCGGTTCCGCGAGGTATTTAACTGTAATGCTGTCTTTGAATAAATCCCGCAAGTCGGCGGAACTTGATTTTAAATGTTTCATCTCATGTCCGGTAATTTCATGAATCGTTGCGCGACAAAATGACAATTCATATTTTAACTACAAGTAAAGACGCCGCATTACTCTGGGAGAATCTCAGTTTTGTAAAAAGGGTTTTTTAGGAATGCGAACGTCCCCTTTGCACTTCTGCAAAATCAAAACTGAGATGCTGCCTTACCGTGTCTCTACAGATTTCATGATATTACTTACTGGCTAATTCCGGGCAATAATGGCTGGCGGCAAGGGTGCTAATAATATCGGCATCGGCGAGAAAACTTTCTTTGGCAGTTGGATTTTCGATACTGACAGCTTGCCCGATCGCCCTTAATTTAAACTCCGGCAGAGAAACTCCTGATTTTGCTTCCGCACACATTCTTTTAGCTGTGGCAATTTTTTGACCGGGGGCCCTTCGGATTGCTTGCAGTAAATTATCCGTTGCTTCGGGAGAGTAGCTTTTTGCTAAGCGTTTGTAGTCTTCGAGAAATTTTCCATCGTTTCCTGTCAGCTTAATGTCGGATTCTTGGGGCGAACACAACAAATTTAAGTTAATTACTTCTCCTACTGAATTGACAAGAAAACATCCTTCGCGTTCTTGGGCGATCGCGCTTTGGTTGCTGGGTACAAATTGTATAATAACGGCAGACATAACAGCAGTTAAACGCGAGTAATTTAGCATGGTAATTATGTAATATGTTTGGATTTTTTAACCGCCGAATGCGGAGCAATATGGGGTTCTTGAGTTAGAGCGTCTCCGGTAAATTAACCGAAATAATTGTAGGGACGGGTTTCACCAACAATCTATACTTATAACTAAAAATATACATAAACCCGCCCTCCAAGCTGTCGGCAATTCAACACAAATAATATCAGACGAACATTTCGTTGTCTAGGGAAGTTTTCATTAACAGCAAACATCCCCCTTGTGTGAGGGGCGAATGTCTGGAACCGGGAACCGATCGAATGTAGTCGCCTTGATGGCAAACTTCCCCTTCTACAATTAAGTCTCCTTCTAATACAAGCACTTCCTCCGAGGCAGCGTGTCGGTGCATGGGAAATGTTACTCCAGGTTCTAGTCGCATCAAGCAGGTAATTTCGCGCTTTTTTTTGTCAATGTAAAGCTTGCCGAACGAAACTCCCGGAGTTCCATAAGATTTCCATTTGACATCGTGCGATCGCACTATTAAAGATGGAGTATTGTTCTCGGTTGGGGAGGTAACACTTGGCTTTATATTGACTGATTCTGCCGGGGTTGGCGGCAGTTCGGCTATGCGCTGGAACAGGCGGTTTTTGAGGTCGGGGGCGACGGGAACTGGGGGGACTGTGTAGGCGATCGCGGCAATTGTTGATTCCAAAGCAGCTAATTCACTTGTAAGTTCTGCAGACTCTTTCAATTTCTCTGCAAATGCGCCGCGTTCTGACTCGTCGAGGGTATCGAGAGCTTGAAGGGCTGCAAGGATTTTATATTCCTCGTCTGGCATCATTTCCATCTGTTTTCCGCCATTGATTGTAATTCAGCCTAGGTTGATTTTAAACTTGAAATTGGTCTGCTACCCTCGCACTCAAGATGGATGATTCGAGATGCCATAATTTTAGATTGATGTTAAACAACTTAAATTGGGTTTTTTGACAATCTAAAATTCTTCGCTCAAAGCTTGACGCAATTTAGAAATACCCAATCGAATTCTGGTTTTGATTGTACCTGTCGGGATACCAGTTTTAGCCGCGATCGCCGCGCAAGTCAATCCTTGGTAGTAAGCGAGTTCGATCGCCTGTTGCTGTTCCTTTGGCAGTTTTTCTAAGGCCGCTTTGACTTGTTCGCGGCGTTCTTTAAACATGGCATCTTCCATCGGTTCTGCAACGCTAGAGATGGGTACTTTAGCCTGTTCCAGACAAGCTTCAGCAGCCCGGACTGTTCGCTGCACAGCTCGGAGCCGATCGAGAGAACGACTGCGGGTAAGCATGAACAACCAGGTATCTGCTCGACTGCGAGAAGGATCGTAAGTTGCTGCTTTTTGCCAAATTTGGGAAAAAACATCGAGTACCACTTCTTCAGCTTCTTCTACCGAACCCAGGATTTTGTAAGCGAGAGCGTAGCTTGGGCGACCGTAGCGATCGTAAAGTTTAGCTAATGCCGTTTGGTCTTTCCGGGCAATCTGCACTAAAAGCAGCGATTCATCGCCTGACTTCTGGCCTGTCATCTCAGTGTACCGAAAATTTTTGTTTTGACTGCACAGATCCAAAATTAAAAATTCGGCGTATATCCCTACAGAACATAATTGTAAGTTTGAAGTTGGGGTACAAACTGGAGTATGCCTTTTTAGGCTAATTTTGTCGTGCTTTGAATTGTAAAAATCCCAAGTCATCTGGAATTTTACCACCTAATTAGTGATTTTTTTGAGACTTAGCAATCCGCTTTATGCAGAACGAAAAAATCCCTGAGCGTGAAGAGTCAAAACCGCGCCCTTCACTCGTTCCCAATCTCTGTCTGCTCGATCCCAATAAGAGCCTGGGAACCCCTATAAGCGAGGCTCTGGCTCCACTCGATCGAGGGAAGCCGTGTCTCCAAGCAGGTATTCCCAAGAATAGTCCGGGAACGAGTAAATCCTTAATTACCCACTTTTTTACATAAATTTGTCGGGCAGCACAGATCCAAAATTGCCAAACCTTCGTATACCACCAATAGGAGAAGGCTCAGCAATAGCGCAAAAGCCCGACAGGTTGACAGATTGCAACCTGTTGCTACAAAAGTAAAACCCGCTAATACCAATTTAATGTGAAGTTTCACATATCTCGATCCCCCTAAATCCCCCTTAAGAAGGGGAGTAGGGGTTGACTTTGAGAAGAATCTTGTCCCCCCCTTATTAAGGGGGGTTAGGGGGGATCAGATTCTACGGGGCCTCATAAAAAATTGGTATAAGGCCGGTTATTTACCATTGATTTGTGCAAAAATTTCATTGAAATAAAGGTGCTAACTGTGAAGCTCACAAAAAAAATTCGCCGAACCATATTAGCTATTGAAGTAGCTCTAATTGCTCTATTAACTCCAGGGATAATTGTCGCTTCTGACCACGACGACGGCGAAGTAGATATCAAAGGTCGCGCAGTTAATTTAACTGACCTGTACGTATATCGCGAAAAAGACCAAAACTCCGGTGCTGCGGACGGGGATTTAGTATTTACCATGAATTCTAATCCCAGGTCTGTAGCTCGCTATCAATATTATTTCAGCACTACAGCCCTCTACCAATTTCACATCACACAAGTAGGTGACGTGAATTCTACACCTACTGGACGCTCTGATATTATCTTGCGGTTTGCCTTCAGTCCGCCTAACAATCAAGGTATGCAAGCGGTAGCTGTAACTGTTGTTCGCGGCGGCTCGGAGACTGTTGCTAAGACTACAGTTAACGGCGGGCTAATTGCCACAACTCCGCTGAATTCTAATGCTGTTTTGAATACAGTACCTGTGGGCGGTTCTAACTTGACTGTATTTGCGGGTTTACGCGAAGACCCGTTTTTCTTTGATGTGGAACAATTTTTCCGAGTTCGCGCCGCAGCTTTGGGAACAGGGCCGCGCACTGCTTTTAAAGAACCGAATCAAGCGATTGACTTTACTAAAGGTTACAACGTCAATACAATTGCTGTCCGCATTCCGAAAGCATTTTTGCAAGCAGGAAGTGGGGCGAATACTTTTGATGTTTGGTCAACTGTTTCTATCAGAGACGGAGCTGGCGGTTTTAAACAATTCGAGCGTTTGGCAAGACCTGCAATTAATGAGGGTTTGATAGTTACTCCCGCTTATCTGGAAGCATTCAATAATATTCCTCCGAGATCGGATTTGAGCGCTGCTGCTGCTCCGGTGCGGCAGGAAGCTGTTGCTACTCTGAATGCTGTGGATCTTTTGGACGGTCGGGATAATGTCGATCCAAATGCGATCGCCGGAGCTTTCTTACCCGATGTCATGCGGATCGATACCACAAAAACCAGCGGCTACGCTAGCGCTACAAATGCTCAAGGAAGCTTGATCGGAGGTCGTATGCTGATGGACGACGTTATTGATATCACTCTGGGAGCTTTGGTGGGTTCTCCGGTTGGCGATAACGTTTCTTATAACGGAACTCCGGGAAATCCGGCTCAGGGACACAAACCTTTAGAACCGACTTTTCCTTATTTGGCTTTGCCTAATTAGTCATTAGTCATTAGTCATTAGTCATTAGTCATTAGTCATTAGTTATTGATTATTGGCTAATGACATATCGGAAATGCTTTTTTTAACCGCAGATGAACGCTGATTAACGCGGATGTATGAAAACTAAAACTAAACCGGAAATAAAATCGGATCTTTTGTCGTGGTGGCTGCTGATAGTTGTCCCTTTAGTTGGGATGGTAGTAGTGAATTTACCGCCTAATGTGCGTTTTATTTTAGATGATTTTTCTAACCAAGGTTCGGCAAATCTCGATGCTAATTACCGCTATCATTTCTCTGAAAGTTTGAGAAATAATCCCAATCAAAAGGAAGCAATTCAGCAAGAGATTGCTTTTTACCAGCAGCGGTTGGCTGTTGATTCCCGCAGCGGTTTGAACCGGGCATCGCTGGCGGGATCTTATTTGAAAATGGCTCGCGCTACTGGGGAAGGAGGTTGGTTTTTATTGGCAGAACAAGCGGCTCAAAGGTCGATCGCCGATTTGCCTTTTGACAACCAAGGTGCGCTGTTAGTTTTAGCTCGAATTGCTGAGGCCAGACACGATTTTGCTACTGCTTTGCGCTTTGCTAAACAGGTGGGTTCTGACAATGAAGATGCGATCGCCCTTTCAGTTACATCTCACTTAGCGATGGGAAAAGTGAGCGAGGCAAATGCAGCCGCAGAAGCCTTAGTTAAACGGATTCCCAATTTGGGTTCTCTCACTTTAAGAGCTTTAGTGAGAGAGTCTCAGGGCCGAGATGCTGAGGTTTTGCAGGATTACCGCCAAGCAATGGCGGCGGAGGAACCGGGAGAGGTTGCTGGTTCGGCGCGGGCCCGATCGCTCTTGGGTCGATTTTACGCGCGTCGCGGGCAGTTTGTGCAGGCGAAAGCGCTGTTTTTGGAGGCGCTGCGGTTGGTGCCGCGATACCCGCTGGCGCTGATTTATCTGGCGGATTTGGAGACGCGGCAGGGCAATTATCGGGAAGCGGAAGGCTATTACAGCAAGGTTTCTGCGTATTCTGGCCCGGTTGAGACTGTGTTCGATCGCATTGTCGATCGCGGTATGGCGAGAGTTAAAGAGTTCGAGGGAGATGCGATCGAATCCCGGCGACTTCGCGACAAAGCAGAAGCGGGGCTGCGACAGGAACAGGTTTCTGGATCTGGCGGTTTTGGGCATCGCAGGGATTTGGCAAGTTTGCTGCTGGAAAAAGGTCGATCGCAGGATGTGACGGAAGCGCTGGCGTTAATGCAGGAGGAGGTGAAAATTCGGCGGGATGCTGTAACGCTGGATACTTTAGCTTGGGCGCTTTCCGCCGCTGGTGAGTGGCAAAAGGCCGATCGAGTGATGGCCGAAATAATGCGATCGGGGATTCGGGATGCGGGGATGTTTTACCGGGCTGGTGCGATCGCCCGGACTTTAGGTAAGGATGCTGAATCTCGCGCTTATTTTCAAAAGTCCAAGGAAATTGACCCGAGTTTTGACGATCGATCTCGCCAAGCATTGGGTTTGGGAAGTTATGAATTTTGAGATTAGCTAATAGCAGTCATTCGGCCAAGTTCGCCATTCCGTCAATCCGCCAGAGGTTGAAACCCCTAGCTAAAAGCTTAAGTCCTCTTGCATAGGACTGAAATGCACAATTGTTAAATTTGATTAGCTATTCAGTCGGTTTTAACCGACTTTCGCTATGAGACGGAGATTTCAATCCCCGGCGGCCTTGCGGGTAAGCGCGCTGGAAAAATCACAACAAAAACAAATAATTCATCCGAAAATAACTAAAAAAACAGGAATTTATGCAGTACAAAATGAACCGAATATCAAAATTACTCATCCTATTTTTCCTGACAGTTTCCTTGTTACTAACAACCTCAATCAGACCTGTTTACTCCCACTGGTCAGACTTATCCGTAGCAGAAATAGTAGTCAACGATTTGCAAACCGAAATAACATTAACTTTCCCAACTGGCTTAACAAACTTCGCCGACGACAATCGAGACAGCCAGCTACAATCTGCTGAAGTTCGCAGCCACCAAACACAGCTAGAAAAGTTTTTTAGCCAACAAATTCGCCTCACCAACAGTACCAACATTCAAGGCTCAGTAGCAGTAAACCCGCTAGAAATAGCAGCTAAAAGCGCCAGCGTTATCCAGCAGCCCAATACCCACAGCACCTTAATTTTAGACTACACCTGGCCCGCATCTTCTCAAGATAAAACCCCCGGTTTACCTGAATCAATTTCCATCTCCAAACCAGAGAAATTGCGGATTAATTACAATCTGTTTTTGCCCGGAGTTCCGACAGCTAGCTGTCAAGCTACGATTGTGCAAGCCGGTGCTGTAAAAAGCTTTGTGTTTACGCCGCAAAACCGGGACTTTTTGTTAGCAGCAGGAAACGAATCAATCTGGGATTCAGGTTGGAGTTTACTGCTAGCAGTAGCGGGAGCATTTGCTTGGGGATGCGTGCACGCGATGTCGCCCGGACACGGAAAAACTATAGTCGGCGCTTATTTAGTAGGTTCGCGGGCTACTCCGGTACACGCTTTATTTCTAGCAGCGACGACTACCATTACTCACACTGCAGGCGTGTTTGCTGTGGGCGGAATTACTTTGTTTGCTTCTAACTTAATCGATCCAGAAAAATTAGATCCTTGGCTGAGTTTAATCTCTGGTTTATTAGTAGCCTTCATCGGGTTTAACTTACTTTTCTCAAAAATCAAGACTAGGTTGGTAGTAAAAAAGGAAGTTCTCACAAAAATCAAGACTAAAATTTTTAATAAAAACTGGTCTCTAAGGACTAAAGTCTTTACTGCGGAATATGAAGAACCAGTGAATCTTTTGAGTAGAGGAAGTTGGGAGCGAGAATTTAAGCCTGTAAAACCCGATATATCTCACCACTACCACGATCACGGAGACGGCCGGATTCACTCGCATTTGCCTCCCGGTGCTGACGGTTCTCCGATTACTTGGAAAAGCTTATTAGCGTTGGGGATTTCCGGCGGTTTGTTGCCTTGTCCTTCCGCTTTGGTGATGCTGTTGAGTGCGTCGGCTTTGGGCAATGTTGGTTTGGGAATGACGCTAGTGGTAGCGTTTAGTTTGGGATTGGCTTTAGTGCTGAGTGCGATCGGATTAATCTTAGTTTATGCCAAACGGAATTTTGATAAACTGCCCAAACAGATAACAGCAGTCAAATTTCTGCCTGCGATTAGTGCGATGTTTGTAATGTTTTTGGGGTTGGGAATTACCGGACAGGCGATGTTGAAAATATTGGGGGCGAGTCAATGGGTAGTTGGCAATGGATAAGCATAAAATTAGGACTCTCCCTCCTAACTACAAACTTACGAATAAGTCTGATTTTAGACACCCGATTTCTGGAAGAAGCCGGGTATCGGGGTATTCTGTTTTTTAGCCGTTGCTCACTTATCAGGCCGCACTATGTTTATTAATAATTTCGGCTAAATCCGGTACTCCCTTTTCCACGTAATTCTTAGCTGAGGGGCGGAGTTTGGCATAGGCGCCTTTAACCATCGCTCTTGTGCTTTTCTCGACCCTTTTGTCACTTATCTGGAGCAATTCGTCTGCTACTTGACCTTTTCTTTGGGCTAGATATTCTACTGGGTTGCCATTGTTTACCCCTTCAGCCCACATCGGATCGAGTGCGATCGAGATTTCCGGCAGAAGTTGATCGACGACTTGGGCGCAATAGTCAGCCCGTATCCCCTTGACAGTAGAGTAGGCAGCTTTAAGAGCCATACCACCCAATCCTGGCGCTGTCGCCACTTGTTGGTCTATCAACTTCACACAGTCATTCACAAAAGTTTCTCTATTGTTTTCATTCAATAGAATATCGCTAAGTCCCATTTTTACTCTCCTTGATTTAATAGTCAATGTGCTTATTAGCTTTGAGCTCAATCTGACATCATATATCTATTTTGAACTTTTACTCAAAGTTCCCCAAGTTTTTTAATGTTTGAATGTCTCTATAAGACAGCCTAATGTTGAGATTTGTTGAGTATTTTATAGGAATTAATGTTCTATCTACTACTAATTATTAGCCTACGGTTTGTAGTCAGGGGTTTAGTCCTTATTAGGTGATATTAATGAGGACTAAACCCCTGACTACAAACTGATGATTTGTCAACACTCACATAGAAAAGAGAAGAACTCGAAAAAAATATTATAGAGGCTCTGCCTAAGTCCGATCGCACTTGCACGTATGAGCTGGCACGTATCATTAGGATTGGACATTCGGCTTGATGCCTGCAGGTACTGAAACGAGGGGAAGTTTCACGGTTTGAGCCGGGCGATCGCTCGATCGCAATACCAAATTTTTCGGTAACGGCGCGGAAGTGCTGAGTCCGGGAAATATGTGGAGCGATAAGGTTAAACCGGCAGCTAATAATAGTTTTTCTAACATGGCACTGTCTCCAATACATACGCCCTAGGGCATAATTCCTCTTACACCTACAACATATAAACATCCTCAGTCGCTTGGTGCGATCGCACGGGCATAGTTAAGTGACATCTATCACCACTGAGAAGGGGGTGATGGGGATAGGGGGTGTGGGCATAGGGGGTGATGGGCATTAGGGAGGTGGGGGAGAGTGGGAAATCTTGACTCGCACTTCTGGCGTCAACATCCGTTGAACGTGTTAAATTCCTTACACTGCTTCCTTGCCAAACTTCCCTACAAATCAAGAATTGTCCTAGAGAAAGAAGCCGTTGAGTCTCTCTCAAAGGTAGAATTAGCGCGTAGAAGTTATTTGACACAGCGGAGGTACCGACAATATGCTTGCATACTTTCTGGCGTTAGCGGTCGGTCTAGGCAGCTTCAGTATTTACATGGCGGCCTTCTTTTTTCCAGAAGTACACCGCAAAAGTGATTTTACCTGGAGCGGGGTAGGGCTTTTTTATGCGTTAATTTTATGGGCTTGTGCGGGACGAATTACTGGTGCTCTCCTGCTTGGTCAAATGGCGGGCGTGGCGATGTTGGGCTGGTTTGCCTGGGAAACTCTGACTTTGCGCCGGCAGGTGACGCCCGTTGCTGAGCAAACGCCGATTCCTCAGTCGGCGAATTTGGCTGCAGCAGGCGTGCCGTTTACTGGCTTGTTTGCCAAGAAAAAAGAACCCGCAGCGACGAAAAAACCTAAGTTTGTTCGATCGCCCAAACCGAAAACTGATGTGGTTCCAGCACCCACTCTGGATAAGGGCGAGGTAAAGCTAGAGGAACAGCCGACGATTCCCCCCATAGCTGAAAGTATTGCTGAAAGTTCGATCGACGAGCCGACGACCGAAAGTTTGATCGCCCCAGACTTGAAAATTCCCGACTCAAAACCACCTGCAATTGCAGAAATACCAGTGTTTTCAGTCGAAACTCCTGCTGCTGAGACTTCACAACCCCCAGCAGAATCAGCAGCCAGCAGCTTCACTCCTCTACCTCTACCTCTAGAAATTTCAGAAATAGCCGTTGCACCAAGTGTGGAGCCAGCAGAGGCTCCGCCAGAGCCTCAACAGCAGCCAGAAGCAGATGATTTTGACGAGGAAACAGAATGGAGGACAGCCGTTAAAGAGTCGCAGGCGGCAGCGGCGGCGGCGGTGGCCCCAACTCCTCCTACTCCTCCTAAACCAGCTAAAAAATCTGGCGGTTTCGGAAGTCTGTTTGACAATATCAAAAATAGTCTCGGCGGTATGTTGGGAAGAGGTGCGGGTAAAAACAAGTCTGATGCAACTCCGCAGACGCCAAAACCTTCTGTGACTCCAGAATCGATCGCACCTGAATCTAAAATAACGGCAACTCCTGCACCGGGTATCGACCAGATTCTCGAATCCGAATTAGCCGAGGCTGCTGCGGAAGTGGCAGCCGAAACCAGCAACACTGTTGTGGAAACCAGCCAAGGAGTGCCTTTTCCCACCGATGTTGAAGCAATGGCCGAGTTGATGGCTACAGAAACCGCGAGTTCTGACACAATAGGGGAAACTCCGATCGAAGATCGATCGTCCGCCCAAATCCAGACACCTCTGGCTGCAGTTGGTGAACCGGAATCAGCAGCAGACTTACCAGAAGCAGAAGCCCCTGGTGTATCTCTGGAAACTCAGACACCGCTGGCTGCAGTTGGTGAACCGGAAGCAGCAGCCCCTACTTTATCTCTCGAAGCCCAGACACCGCTGGCTGCAGTTGGTGAACCGGAAGCAGCAGGCGTATCAGAAGCAACAGCCCCTGCTGCATCGATAGAAATGACTGTGGTGGAAATGGCAGCGCCTGTAGAGATAGAAATACCGGGAGAACCTGGGTTGATCGTGCAGGTGGAAACGGTTTCAGTATCAGTGATCTCGATCGAATCAACAGGTGAAGAACTCTCTTCTGAGGCAGAACAAACTGAATTGAGTCCCCCGAATCACCCCGATCCGAATCTAGTCGAAACTGCTAAACCGGTCACTGAATCCAAGTCTGAGAATGTATCCGGCGAAGATAAGCCGTCATCTTGAACCCAAAAGCAAAAGGTAGAAACCAGAATTTTGTTAATTCTGCCTTCTGCCTTCTTACTTTTTACTTTTTACTTTTTACTTCTTAACTTCTTACTTCTTAAGCTGATACGCATTTAAATTGGGATTTTTGAACCCTAGACTCTTTGCACCCTGGCTTTCAGGCAAAAAATTTAAATGCTGAACAGCTTACTTCTTACTTTTTACTTCTGCCTTTTTCCCTCTTCCCTCTTCCTTCTTCCTTCTTCCTTCTTCCTTCTTCCTTCTTCCTTCTTCCTTCTTCCTTCTTCCTTAATATTATGAAAGCAATTATGGTCGTGGGGACAACATCTCACGCAGGGAAATCTTTACTCGTTGCAGCGTTGTGTCGAATCTTTTCTCGGCGAGGCTGGCGGGTAACTCCGTTTAAAGGTCAGAATATGGCATTGAATTCCTATGTCACAGCGGCCGGCGGAGAGATTGGTTACGCTCAAGCAGTGCAAGCTTGGGCTGCGGGCGTCGCACCTTGGGTAGAAATGAATCCGATTTTGCTCAAGCCACAAGGAGACATGACTTCTCAATTAATTGTCAAGGGTCGGGCGATCGCAAATGTGCGAGCATCTCAATATTATGAACAGTATTTCGATATCGGCTGGCAAGCTATTCGGGAATCTTTAGAATTTCTCAGCCAAGAATTTGACATGATTGTGTGTGAGGGAGCCGGCAGCCCTGCTGAGATTAATCTCAAACACCGCGATTTAACAAATATGCGGGTAGCTAAATATTTAAAGGCTCGAACTTTGCTAGTAGTTGATATCGATCGCGGCGGTGCTTTTGCTCACATTATCGGTACTTTGGAATTGCTCGATCCAGACGAACGAGCTTTAATTAAAGGATTCATTATTAATAAGTTCCGAGGACAAAAATCGATCTTAGATCCGGGCTTGACTTGGCTAGAAGAAAGGACGGGAATCCCGGTAGTTGGGGTGATTCCTTGGATAGACGAAGTGTTTCCCTCAGAAGATTCTCTCGATTTGCTCGATCGACGTTCTCCAAATTCTCAAACCGACATAAATATTTCGGTCATCCGCCTGCCCAGAATTTCCAATTTTACCGACTTTGACCCCCTGGAGTCGGAAACTACCGTCACAGTCAAATATGTCAGCCCAAAAGACCATTTAGGTCATCCAGACGCCGTGATTTTACCAGGCTCTAAAACTACAATTTCCGATTTGCAGGTGCTGCGCCAAACAGGTATGGCAAAAGCTATTCAAAATTATTTAGTAGCTGGCGGTACAGTCATGGGAGTTTGTGGCGGCTTTCAGATGCTGGGAGAAAGTATCACGGATAAAGAAGGCGTTGAGGGAGAGAGGGGAGAATTTCCAGGATTGGGGTTGCTGCCTTTGAAAACTGCGATGGCACCGAACAAAATTGCGCGCCAACGAATCGTAACATCTAATTATCCTCAACCGGGTTTGCCAGTTTCCGGTTACGAAATTCATCAAGGAAAAACGCAAATCCTAGAGTCAGATTTGACTCAACCGCTATTTGACGATGCTAGTTTAGGCATTGTCAATACTTCTCAATCAATTTGGGGTACATACCTGCACGGCATTTTTGACAACGGAGCTTGGCGGCGAGCTTGGTTAAATCACTTGCGGCAGCAGCGGGGACTCCGCGCATTGCCTACAGGTATTCCTAATTACCGAGAACACCGAGAAACTCTGTTAGACTCTCTAGCAGATACAGTGGAAAAGCATTTAGATATAAAGCATATTTTAGGTTAATTAGTTAACTGTTAACAGTTGACTGTTGACTGTTGACTGTTGACTGTTGTTTATTGTTTATTAGAGTTGAGGTTCAAATTCAATGACAAAAGTTTGTTTTTTACCAGATAACGTGACAGTTGAAGCTGAACCAGGAGAGCTTTTGCTAGATGTAGCTAAACGTGCAGGGGTTTCTATTCCTACTGGCTGTCTCATGGGTTCTTGTCACGCTTGCGAAGTAGAAATTGATGGGGGAGATACAATTTGTGCTTGTATTTCCGGCATCCCTTCCGGGAAAAAGCAAGTGACAATTAATCTGTATGTTGACCCGACTTGGTAATTTGTCACTTAGCAGTTGGTTGTTGGTTGTTGGCATTAGTCATTAGTTAACAGTCAACAGTCAACAGTCAACAGTCAACAGTCAACACCTAATTTTTTTGCCATTCTTTCTGTTTTTTTCGAGCCGATTGCAGCCATTTTTGGGATTCGGGATAAACAGTTGTGCCGGGTTTGACGGATTCTAATTGATTGATAATTTCTTGCAATTGGCCGAGGGCGTAAGCGGGATTTTGACGGGGAGAATTTACATTATTTTGCAAGGAAGCAAACAAGCTCTTAGCCTGGTTCAAAGCTTCCACTGACTCTCTCTCTGCTGTCAGTCGAATCTTTGTAGTGCCTAAATTATTTTGATATTCAGCTAGTTTTGTTTGAGCGTCAAGATAGCCCGGATTATCAAATGTAATTTGGCTGAGTCTCTCAATGGCAGCTTGCCACAAATCTGCTATTTTTTGCCAAGTTTCTGCAGAATGGGGCGGTTTCTGGGATGCGACGGCGGCAGTTAAGGCAAATTCTTTTGCTGCTTCGATTAAGTTGTCCGCACGCACCGATCCGGTGGCTACACCGCCCATTGCTTTAAAATCTCTTTCTGCTGCTGTGAGTGTTTTCTTAGCCGTTTCTCCCGCGAGGGTTTCGGCGGGAATTTGATTGAGTTGGTCGATCGCACTTTGCCAATTTACCGTCGCTTTTTGTCTATCCGCAGCGGTTTTGGCTTCCTGATACTGCTGTTTCGCCGCGTTGAGAGTTTGTTCGACTTGATTTAACTGAGTAAAAGCATTTTTTTGCTGGAAAATCTGAGCCTCCATCCGCCCGACATTTTTGCGGGCGGCTTCAAATTCATCGAATGTAAACTGCCAACTGCAGCGGAAAAAAGAGCAGTACCTCTTTGGGTAATAGCCGAGGAACCACACCGGTAAGGCGTCGAGGTGTTTTTGCGCTTGTTTTGCTTTTATTTCGCCCAAGTCAAAATCAGCGACAGCAGTGGCTTTATTTACCAGTTGATCGGATTGTTCCACAAGGGCGATCGCCTGCCGGTAATTGTGATCCATACTGATAAAACTCGGCAGCAACAATATCGGCATTGTTTTCGCCACGGGCCAGCGAATCATGGGAAAAGGTAGGTTAATCAGCCAAATTATCCCCGCAGCACTTCCCAGCAAACTCCCAGCAAAGATGATTTTACCGAACAATCCGGGCGGGCGGTTGGCTTTGACGGCTGCTTTGAGAGCTTGTTCGCTGAAGTTGGGAAATTCGTCTTTGAATGTATCGCGGATTTCTTCTCTTGAGGCGAAAGTGCCGTTTTGCAAGCGTAACTTCTCCAACCGCTTGATTACCATCCGTCGGTAGACATCACCGGCTAGACTATCAGCCGCCGCGCACTTGTCAACTTCTGCCCGCAAAATTTCAAAAGCTCGATCGGTAAGACGCGCCATAAAACTCACCTATTCCCTTTTAATTACTTTACAGGTTCCCCGTCACAATAATTGTTAAAATATATAAAGTTTCTATTAAATAATGCGAATTAAGTTCATGCCCACTGCTTTAATCACTGGTGCTTCTGGCGGAATTGGTGCAGCCTTTGCCGCCGAATTAGCCAAACGCCAGCACAATCTAATCTTGGTAGCTCGTTCCGAAGACAAATTGCAACAGCTAGCTGCTCAACTGCAACAAGAATTCAATATTTTGGTCGAAATTATCGTCCAAGATTTGACCGCACCAGGAGCCACAAATGCTGTATTTGACGCGGTTGTTAAAAAAGGTTGGACGGTTGATTTGTTGGTGAACAATGCGGGTTTTGGCGATTACGGTGCTTTTGCCGATCGCCCGCTTGCGAAACAACTAACAATGGTGCAACTAAATATTGTAGCATTAGTTGAACTCTCGCACTTATTTTTGCAGGGAATGCGGCAGCGAAAATCAGGAAGTATCATCAATGTTGCCTCCATCGCAGCTTTTCAACCGATGCCGTACTTGTCAATGTATGCTGCTACTAAAGCCTTTGTTTTGAGTTTCAGCGAGGCACTTTGGGCGGAAAACAAAGATTTAGGAATTGGCCTTTTGTGCCTTTGTCCAGGGCCGACAGAATCGGACTTTTTCGCAGTAGCTGAATTCCCTCAATCAATGGCATCCAGCAGCGGGCAAAAACTCGTTCCCGCAGCGGAAGTAGTGCGAGATGCTTTGAAAGCTTTAGACAAAAATGAGTCTAATGTTGTGACAGGGGGAATTCCCAATCAAATCATTGCAAATATGCCTCGATTGATGCCACGAGAACTTTTGGTGAAGTCGGTAGAAAAGGTGTTTCGGGCGAAAGAGGAATAATCGCGATCGTTGACAATATAAATAAACCCGCCCCCACCCAAGGACAAACATTCGATCGCCCAAAACCCAAATTTTCCCAAAAGTCGATCGCACATTCGGGCTACCAAAATACCCGACGCTACCCCACAAGTCCGCCGGGGGTTGAAACCCCCGTCTCATAGCGAAAGTCCTCTAAAAGAGGACTGAAAAGCACATTAAATAAACAATCAAGTATTTGTCACCATAATCGAGTATTTTTCACCATATTCTTCAGTCGGTTTCAACCGACTTTAGCTATGAGACATGGGTTTCAACCCCTGGCGGACTCGCGGACAAACAGACTAGCCCGTGGACAAATAATCGCACTCACAAACAAATGAATTTCCCCCAATTTGAGCAAGCGCCCAGGACTACCACAGAAACCAAAGAAACCGAGTTTTTCGCAGTTTTTAGGCGGTGTATCCATATTCTCGGAAAAGAATCGGTTTCTGGGCTATAAATTACAAATATCGAGTTAACTGGACTCGATAGCGTTCCTTCTTAGTAACAGCAACTTCCCCAATTTCCAATCTTCCCTTGCCCGTAACAGCAATTAAATCTCCAGACTTGACATTATAACTAGCTTGAGTAACGTCTTTCCAGTTAACTCGCACGTCGCCGCTGCCAATTAAATCTGCCATTTTGCTGCGAGACATTGCGAATCCAGCCGAGGCGACAGCATCCAATCTCATGGATGCTTCAACGGTTGTCATTTCTTTCTTTTTGGGTTCTCTAATTTTTAGTTCGCTCAACTCAATGCGCCGCGTTTGTACAGGAACCGATCGCACTTGCTGCAAACTCATCTCCAAATACTCTACCATCTCCGGCATGACAATGGCTTGCGCGCCGCGTTCTCCCAAAACAATCACATCGCCAGTTTTCTCGCGGACAATTCCCGTACCCAACATCGCCCCCAAAAAGTCGCGGTGAGAAGCTGTATCGAACAAGAAATTGCCAGCGATTTCTACTGCAGCAACGTTAACGCTAGCAGAGTCGATCGGGATATCCGATCGCGCGATCGCAATTCTTTGTCTTTCAGCTTGCGGGTAGCCGCCCCAAGCCACTACTTCCACGTCTGTTAACCGCTTAAATACCGTCAGAGTGTCCGCCAATTCTGGAGGCGACAGAAAATCAGTCTGAGTAACTTCCCAAGTTTTAATTGCTTGTTCCGCTTGGTCGATCGCCCGCGCCACACATTCGCGGTTTTCGATGCCTTTTAACAGTTCTTCTTTTTGTAACATCAGTTAATGCTAGATTCTAATTTGAAATTGCCAAAAATTGCTGTAACTAAAAAGTCTACTTTTTTAACAGTCGCACTACTTTAATTATAGTCTAAAATCATCAAATAACGATCGTATGATTTTAGTTGCTGGTAAAGCTGATATGATGAGCACGATTATTGTACCAAATCTATGAAGTCTTCTAGTTTAAGTTTTTGCAAGAGATCGATCGAGTATGGCAGCAAAATTGTCCACCCAACTACTTATTCTTCTTCACCCGCAAATACAGTTCTTCCATCGCCTCAATAAACGAACCATCCTTGTGCCAAAACTGTGGAAAATCTCCCTGTTTCTTCACCACGATCGCACTTACCCCACTTGGCGCTGCCACCTCAATCGTCTGCGGTAATCGCTTCGCACCATGCCAAAACTCTTTCAGGCTGACCGTTTGCGCCTCACTGGTGATCGCCTGCGTGTAATAGGAATCCACCGCCACAGGGGCCGCTGCATCAGCCGTTAACTCGGCAGAAAGCGCCAAGCCCAAAGGCGTTTTTGCTAATTCGCGGTGCAGCACTTCCTTAGAAAGCCCCCGTAATTCAAACAGTAAAAAGGGATCTTTGTCCAATTCAGCCGCCACCAAATAATAAACTCCGGCAATATGTTTACAGGGATTGCTATAGTCTGGGCAAGAGCAAGTAGTTTTAAAGTCCTCGCGGCTGCTAGGTAAAAGGTGCAATCCGAGGGGTGCAAAAGCATTTTCAATGTTGTCAGGCATTTCGTTTATTAGCAGCCGAGAAATGAAGCTGGCTTTCGATGCCATTTGGGCGATCGCCACTTTCCACTTTGCCTGACTAATTGGCTCAAACTCAATTTTAGTTTTGTAGAGTGGCTCCTTATAAACCCCAAAATAAGGATTTACCGACCCCCTTACTTCTGCCATCACTAAGCCATCATTAATCTTAAAGCTTTTTACCTTGTCATTCCGTGCATAGGAACGTCCCCTTCCGAGTCGTCCAGAATCTGTAAATCTTTCTAACGCATCGATAAATTTATTGCCCCACCAAGTCCGAGTAAATTGTGACATAAGCTGTTCTGCATTTAAATTGTATATTTCGATGACAATCAAAAATCCTCTCCCTCTCTCCCCCTCTCCCTCTTTTATGTTGTTTCTCCTAATCTAGAACCGCATTTTTATTGAGCCTAATTAATTTCTTAAATGCCTCATTATCCAACTCAGTCAACCACGATTCATCAGCACCAATAATTGACCCTGCCAATTTCTTTTTGTCCTCAATCATTTGGTCGATCTTTTCTTCCAAAGTGCCAATTGCCACAAACTTATGCACAAACACATTTTTTTGCTGTCCGATCCGAAACGCCCGATCCGTTGCCTGATCTTCCACTGCCGGATTCCACCAGCGATCGAAATGGAACACGTGATTGGCTTTTGTCAGCGTAATTCCCACGCCCCCCGCCTTCAGTGACAGAATAAATACCGAAGGTTCAGACTCTGGATCTTGAAACTCTGAAATCATCCGTTCCCGTTTTTCGCGACTGGTTCCCCCGTGGATGTAGTAAGTGTTGTAATGTAGCGTTTGTTTAATGTATTTTTCCAACGCGCTTCCCAGTTCTGTAAACTGCGTAAATACCAATAAACTTTCGCCTTCTGCTTTGACTTCCTCAATCATCTCGATCAGCCGTTCCAGTTTGTGCGATCGCTCTGGTGTAAACTCACTTTCATCTTGCAAAAACTGGCGCGGATGGTTACAAATTTGCTTCAGCTTCAGCAGTGTCGCCAAAATCATCCCCTTGCGCTTCATCCCTTCCGCCGCGTCAATTTCTTGTTCTACCTCTTTGACAATCGCTTCATAAAGCGAAGCTTGCTCGCGGGTGAGATTGCAGTAGAGCTTTTGCTCAACTTTGTCGGGGAGATCCTGAATAATCGACTTATCGGTTTTCAGACGGCGCAGGATAAAAGGTTCTACTAATTTTTTGAGCGCGGCTGATTGTATGCGACTCCCATGTTTTTGAATCGGTAATTCAAACAACTTCCGAAACTGTGCCTCTTTTCCCAAATATCCGGGATTGAGGAAATTAAAAATTGACCATAAATCCAGCAATCGATTTTCCACCGGTGTTCCAGTCAATGCTAGTCGATGGGTAGCGGGTAACTTTAAAATCGCCTTGGTTTGCGCCGCTTTCGGATTTTTAATATTCTGCGCTTCATCAATTACCACGCGATGCCACGCTACGCTGCTCAACAGCTTCTCATCTTTTCGCACCAAGGTAAAGGAAGTAATCAACATATCGCAACCTTGGACGGCGGCTTTAAATGCTTTGGCATCTTGCAAACGTTGAGGGCCGTGGTGAATCAGCGATCGCAATTCTGGAGCAAACTTTTCCATTTCCTTTTGCCAGTTACCAACTACGGATGTGGGCGCAATTAGCAGCGTGGGTAGAACCGAAGATGCGATCGCTTTTTCTGTCTTTTTTTCTGTCTCTTTTGTAGTAGATAAAACTTCCCGCTCTTGCAATAATCGAGCAATTACCTGCGCCGATTTACCCAAACCCATATCATCGGCAAGACAGCCATTTAATCCCAAACTTTCCAAATAACTCAACCAAGAAACGCCGCGCTTTTGGTAATCCCGTAACTTGCCCTGAAACTTTGCTGGATCTGCAATTAACTCTAACCGACTCTTATCGTTCAGCTTCTCCAACATATCCGATAAAGCCCGATCGCGCTCAACCTCCAACTGTTCGCTGGCTTCTCCTTCTGCCGTCAACTTCATAAAGTCAATCAGGCTTAAATCGGGGTTTTCTTCGCGATGTTTTTGCCAAAAATTTAGCATCTCCTGCATCTTGTCTTTGTCCAGTTCCATCCATTGTCCTCGGAACTGCACCAGCGGTGTTTTGCTATTTACTAACGCCTGCCATTCTTGTTCGCTAACCCGTTCACCCCCGATCGCCAATTCATATTGATATTCCACCAAGGAATCTGCCGAAAACAATCCTTTGCCCTTGATTGCAGCGCTCTTGCTGCCCTTCCCTTTGACTTGCAGGCGAATCTTCGCCCGTTGTCGTCCCTTCGGCGTCCACCAAGCGGGGACAATCACTTTGTAACCGGCATCTTCTAATACCCAAGCGGACTCGCTGAGAAAGGTGAAAGCATCATCTAAGCTGAGGGTAATGTTAACGGGTTTGTCGGTTTCTAGCCCTTGCCAAAGTTGGGGATAAATGCGGGCAGCGTAGCCGAGATTTGTCAGCAAATGTTGCTCAAAGTTGTCTCCGAATTGTGTTTGCAACTGTTTTTGTTGAGTCGATCGCGATCGCCAATAATCCTGCAACGGCATCCGCAGAGATGGGTCTTTTTTCGCAGCCACTTGAAACTCTAAAACCCAAGGCTGTTCGGGGTTTTCGGGGGATTGTAGTTGAAAGCAGAGGGAGAATGAGTCAGCAGATTGATTGCGCGTAATGCGATCGCGCCAGGTTTGCCATTGCCGGTATTGATCAAGGCTTACTCGCGCGATTTTTCGTGTTTGGTTGAGGCAGATGTGGAGTAAAGAATCCGCAATCTTCTTTTCAAACGATGCTGGGATGGGGGTTTGAGTGACAATTTCCGCGATCGCACACTCGGAAAAATGCCGCAGCAAGCGTTCGCGATCGTAGAACTTTGGTGTATCTTGTAGCTGGATCTTCCGAAAACCGGACACACAAACTAAAGGCATCCATTCAACATAGCGTTGTAAATCAGTTTCATACTGCGCTGAAACAATTTCCCATCCCGGATAAATCTCAAAGCTGGGTTCAATTTTGGCAGGTGTTTTTGGAGTTTTTGCAGTTGTTTTGGTTTTTGTCTCGCCCGCTTTCTTACGCCCGCGCGTGGCTTTCTCAGCGGGTTCGGATGTTTCGATGGGTGCGATCGCGATCGGAGCAGTTTCTCGATAGCGCAACGCCGGAATATAATGATCTTTCAGAACAATTTGCTTAAAATTTTGGGTGTAGTGATACCAAAATAGCAAGTCTGAACCAAACTGAACTTCTGCTACATCGTAGAGGGCAAAAAAATGCAGATCGTTCAATACTTTAGTCAAAGTGTGGGTGGCGATGCACACACAATCAACTTGCCAATACTCCAACTCAAATGTTTCGGGTAACTCTGTCTCTAAATATCGCGCTAACTCTAAAGAGGGCAACGGCTGGTTGTCTGAAGTGGGCAGTAAAAAATACCGAGGGACGATCGCGTATTCTCGCCCCATCGCACTTGTATTGCTGACTGCTGACAGTTGAATCCCGGCTTCTTTCGTTAGAAACTCTCTTAACTGTGCCGTCTCCAATTGTCGGGGATGAACCTTAGCAGGCTGTTTTTTCTTTTGAGTGGTTTCAACCCAAAGACAAAAAGTTCCAGGTTGAATAAAATTTTCTTCTGCTTGAGGAATCCAAGTCCCGTGGAGGATTTTCATAGGTCATACCAAACGCAACCTTTGGCAGCCTATCATACCATGAATGAGTGGGAAAAGATAAGACGGCGGTTGAAAGCAGGTTTATACAAACCATGTCTGCTGGATGCCGACTAAATAGAATAACGTAATTTTACCCCAGTTGTACTCTTTACTCTTTAACCCGCCTCTGCGTATTTTGACTTGATAGATGCGGTTTCAAACGCCGAGTCTTCTTACAAATTTAGAAAATATCAGTTAAATCCAACACAAAACCTGGTAGTACATCTTCACCGGACAGAGTTGCAGGCGAGTCTAAAATTTCCACATCTGAACCTTGACGGGAGATTTCTACTTTTCTATTTTTGCGATCGAGCAACCATCCCAACCTCGCTCCATTTTTCACATATACTTTCATTTTAGCCCGCAATTTTTCTAGCGAGTCAGTAGTCGATCGCAATTCCACCACAAAATCTGGACAAATCGGCGCAAATTTCTCTTTGTCTTCAGCAGTTAAAGCATCCCACCTATCGCGCCGCATCCAAGCAGCATCGGGAGAAATGTCTGTACCGTCGGGGAGTTTAAATCCAGTTGAAGAGTCAAAAGCAATTCCCAAAAGCTTATTTTGACGGCTCCAACCTTCGAGTTGAAAACTTAGATCCGCATTCCGTCTGCCTGTATCGCTACTCGCAGGCGGCATAATAATTAATTCTCCCGTTGCAGTCCGTTCAAATCTTAAATCCCGGTTGTCAATACACAACTGAAAAAACTGCTCGTCTGTTAATTCCAGCGTTAATTCTAGGGGAGAATGTAGGGGGATAGTTTGTAATTCCATAACTGCCTCCAAATATTACACGAGTTGAATGTCAACAGTCAACAGTCAACAGTCAACTGTTAACAAACAAATAACTAAGTCTCTGTATAACCTTGGATATTTTCCGGTTTAAACTGCTGCAAAATCTTCGCAGCTTTCCCAGTCAAATCATCAGTACCCTTAACCGCAATCAAAAATTTACCCGCATTCAAACGGTTGCGGTAGGGCAAAGCATCGCCGCTACCAAAAGCCATACCGCCCGCGCCTCCAACAAACACACTGCCCATTGCAGCGGCGATCGCACCGAGTACACCACCGATCGCGTGATCGCCAATTTCCCCCGCCCAGGCGAAAGTTTTCAACTCAGTCATTAGACTGAAAGTAACGCCAGCAATAAAGCCAAAGGGAATCAGCCAAATAGCCATGAGTTTAGCTTGTTTCTTCGCTTGCTGGTTGGGGTCGATCAAGCCAAATTCATCAGCAGTTTTGTAGCCGCGGCCCAAAATACTCACTTGCTTCATAGGCAAGCCTTCTTTTTCGAGAGCACAGTAGGCAGCTTCGGCTTGAATTCGATCGGGCAGTACGGCGATAAGATAATTCATTAGAAAACAATTCCTGATAGTTAGGCTTGAATAGCCAAAGTCTATTATAGACCGAAAAGACATACTAGCTAAGCACTTGGGGGATTTTCAGACTGTCAGAGAGTCCGATCGCCCGCAAAGCTGAAATATTTCACGCAAAAAACGGCCGACATTGACCGAATACAGATACAATTCAAACTGCACAAAGGCAAGCTTGAGCTGAGCTGTTAGATACTGCTCTAAGTCATAAGTCTCACTTTGAGCTCGCCAACGCTCGGTCTATTTTTACTATTGCACTCAATTGCTTGCTATGCCTAAAGTTCTAGTATCCGATCCGATCGACCAAGCCGGAATTGACATCCTCTCCCAAGTCGCGCAAGTTGACGTAAACACAGGACTCTCAGCCGAACAACTGGTAAAAATTATTCCAGATTACGACGCTTTGATGATCCGTTCTGGCACCCAAGTTACCAAAGAAATCATAGAAGCCGGGAATTTACTCAAAATCATCGGCAGAGCCGGCGTCGGTGTAGATAATGTCGATGTACCCGCCGCTACCCGCAAAGGAATTGTAGTCGTCAATTCCCCCGAAGGCAACACGATCGCCGCCGCCGAACACGCGCTCGCCATGATGCTCTCGATGTCCCGCCACATCCCGGAAGCTAACGAATCCGTTAAAGGTGGTAAATGGGAACGCAACCGCTTTCTCGGCGTAGAAGTTTACAAAAAAACCCTCGGCATCGTCGGTTTGGGCAAAATCGGCTCCCACCTCGCCGCCGCAGCCAAAGCAATGGGCATGAAACTGCTGGCCTACGATCCCTTCATTTCGACCGAAAGAGCCGACCAGTTGGGCTGCCGCTTGGTAGAACTAGAATTGCTGATGCGCGAATCTGACTACATCACCCTGCACATCCCCAAAACGCCGGAAACCCTGCACTTAATTAACGCTGACGTGCTGTCGAAAATGAAGCCCACGGCCCGCATCATAAACTGCGCCAGAGGCGGCATCATCGACGAAGCAGCCCTCGCAGAAGCTATAAAATCAGGCCAGATAGCCGGCGCAGCGATCGACGTTTACGAACACGAACCCCTCGAAGCCGATTCCCCGCTGCGGAGTGTCGGCCAAAACATCGTGCTGACACCTCACTTGGGCGCTTCGACGGCGGAAGCTCAGGTGAATGTGGCGATCGACGTGGCTGAACAAATTCGCGATGTACTGTTGGGGCTGCCCGCGCGATCGGCTGTCAACATACCAGGAATTTACCCAGACTCGATCGAAAAACTCAAACCCTACCTGCAACTCGCCGAAACCCTCGGCAACCTCGTCAGCCAGCTAGCCGGAGGCCGAGTCGATTACCTCAACGTTCAACTGCAAGGCGAATTGGCCAGCAACCAAAGCCAGCCCGTAGTCGTCGCCGCCCTCAAAGGCCTGCTATCCCAAGCCCTGCGAGAGCGCGTTAACTACGTCAACGCCAGCATTGAAGCCAAAGAACGCGGAATTCGGGTCGTCGAAACCAGAGACGCCTCAATTCGCGACTACACCGGCTCCCTGCACCTCTCGGCCAAGGGAACCCTCGGCGAACACACCGTGACAGGTGCAGTGCTCGGCGAAAGCGAAATTCGGATTACCAGCGTTGACGATTTCCCGGTTAACGTTTCCCCCACTCACCATATGCTGTTTACCCTGCACCGCGATATGCCGGGGATTATTGGCAAAATTGGTTCCCAATTGGGCAGTTTTAATGTCAATATTGCCAGTATGCAAGTAGGCCGTAAAATCGTGCGAGGCGATGCGGTGATGGTTTTGAGCCTCGATGACCCTCTACCAGAAGGGATACTGGCCGAGATCCTAAAAGTTCCGGGAATTCGGGATGCTTACACGGTAAATCTTTGACGGATTTTGGAGTTTAGATTTTGGATGCCAGGGCTGATAATTGGTAATGGGTAATTGGTAATTGGTCATTGGCCTGAAAGCGGGAATTTTTCTATTAGCCAATCCTCCTTCCTCACTCCCCAGTTCCCAGTCTCCAGTTCCCCTGGGCCAATCTAAAATCTAAAATCTAAAATCTAAAATCGTTATGGCACATAGCTGGTGGGAAATTAGAATTCTTTGCGATCCGGCGCTGGAAGATATCATCTTTTGGCGTCTGGAACGATTTAACTGTCGGGGAACTGCTACTGAGCTCAAAAGCAATTCCTGCCTGATGTCGGCTTATTTGCCCGAAGAACAGGCAGGATTGCTGGATTTGGCCGCTCTGTCTCTGTGGCTGCGCCAAGATGCTCTGTGTGCAGGTTTGCCCCTACCTGCGATGCAGTGGGATTTGATTGAAGATGAAGACTGGGGCAGCACTTGGAAGGAGCACTGGCAGCCTCAAGAAGTGGGCGATCGCTTTTTAATTAATCCCGCTTGGCTGCCCCTACCAACTGATACCGATCGCGTTATTTTGCGTTTAGATCCGGGCGTAGCCTTCGGTACTGGTGCTCACGCTACTACTCAACTCTGTCTGGAGTCGCTGGAAATGCGTCTCGGTTTTGATGACAAAGAGTGCGTAGTTGCTGATATCGGCTGCGGATCGGGTATTTTGTCGATCGGCGCGGTGTTGTTGGGCGCTACAAAAGTTTATGCTTTGGATACTGATCCTTTGGCAGTGCGATCGACCATTAGCAACAGACTACTCAACCGCGTTAATTCTCAGCAGTTGGTTGCAGAACTCGGAAGTATCGATCGTTTGAAAGAAATGGTAGATGAGCCGATCGACGGTTTGATCTGCAACATTTTAGCAGAAGTAATCATTGATTTAATCCCGCACTTCACTGCAATTAGCAAACCCACTACTTGGGGCGTGCTCAGCGGCATTTTGCTCGACCAAGCTAAGCCAATTGCTGACACTCTCGAACAGCATGGCTGGATTGTCGCTACTCTGTGGAAGCGCCAAGATTGGTGTTGTTTTAATATTCGGCGAAGTTAACAATATGGTAATTGCTAATTCCTAATTGCTAATTGGTAATTTTGAGTTCATGTTTCATCTTTGGGAAGTGAATTTAAATAAATCTCGCACCTGAAAATAAACCGCGCCAGCCCAGTAAAAACCATTCACCAAAATTAACAACGTTTTTCCAGCATAAGAGTTAACAAAACCAAAAACCCGGAAAGTTGACAGCAGCACTAACAACATTTCCACCACAGAAACAATTGACCCGTAGTGCTTCCTATCCCAATAAGAAAACGGACTGATAAAACGGTAATTGCTAAACGGAAAAAAGTGCCGATGAGCGTCGTCATTGTGGACAGGCAAATCTCCCAGAGAGTGCAGTATCATGCTCATAAACAGAATTTGCACACTTTGCCAGCCAAAGTAATAAGCAATTAGCAAACCAATAACCGCCAGAGGTATAGAATGAAACAGAGCCACAATATCTTGCACAAAAGGCTCATAATATGCTTTTGACCAAATTGTAGCTGCGGGCAAGCGAGCAATGTATTTCGCCCAAAAGTAAAATAAAAATATCGGAATATCCGGCAAAATTCCGCCGATCGCAATAATGAGATTAGCTTGCGGCAGTTGCGGTTTGCCGAGAATTGCCAGATTGATAATAGCGTGGCTGGGAGTCTTCATACGTAGGGTGCGTCAACTAGGGTTATCTTATTCATAATTAATCAGATATGGGCTGACACACCCTACGTGCGAGATAATTGACTCCGGTTACAAGAAAGGTTGCACTCGATCGATCAACTGCGCCGGTTGCATAACTCCCTCAATGCGATCGACCTCAGCGCCATTTTTGAACAACACCAAAGTCGGCAAAGCATAAATGTGATGCTGCGACGCCAACTGTTCGTACTTATCCGTGTCAATTTTGACAACCATCAGCTTGTCTTTCAATTGACCACTCACTTGTTCCAAAATCGGTGCCATCATCTGACAAGGCCCGCACCAAGTAGCGTAAAAATCCACCAACACGGGCAAGTCAGAGCCCGATAGTAACTCTTCAAAACTGCTGAACTGTTTTTGAACTGCCATAAGACAAAATAATTTTTTGGGTTCTGGCTCGATTTTAGTGCAAAATTCTCTGGTAGATTGCGAGGATACAATTATGGAACTATTACCAGAGACTTTTCAGAGATTGCGGGGTCAAGTTGCTGTCGTGACCGGTGCGTCGCGGGGAATCGGCCGCGCCGTTGCTTTAACACTAGCAGCAGAAGGCGCTAAAGTCGCCGTCAACTATGCGAGTTCGAGTGCTGCTGCTGATGAGGTGGTAGCAGAAATAGTCGCAGCAGGAGGAGAAGCTGTGGCACTTGCAGCAGATGTCTCGAAAACTGACCAAGTAGATTTACTCACCAGTAATGTCATGGAAAAATGGGGACGAATTGACATTTTGGTGAACAATGCCGGCATTAATCGCGATACTTTGCTGCTGCGGATGAAGTTGGAAGATTGGCAAGCGGTAATTGATTTGAATCTAACCGGCGTGTTTTTGTGTGCGAAGGCTGCCAGTAAAATCATGCTGAAACAGCGAAGCGGCCGAATTATTAATATTGCTTCGGTTGCTGGACAAATGGGCAATCCCGGACAAGCTAATTACAGTGCGGCGAAGGCTGGGGTAATTGGGTTTACTAAAACTGTGGCGAAGGAGTTGGCCAGTCGCGGGATTACTGTGAATGCAGTTGCACCGGGTTTTATCACTACAGATATGACTAAGGATGTCAAGTCTGATGAGATTTTGAAATATATTCCCTTGGGGAGATATGGGGAAGTTGAGGAAGTTGCGGGGATGGTCAAGTTTTTGGCGGCAGATGCGGCGGCGGCTTATATTACGGGGCAGGTTTTTAATGTGGATGGGGGGATGGTGATGGCTTAGGATTTGATTTTTTAACCGCAGATGAACGCGGATGAACGCGGATATTTGCGGTTAATAATTATTTCAGGGCGGCACGCAACTGACTAAGGACTTTTTTGTATTTGGCAATGCGTTGGAAATCTGCCTCTGTCGGATTGGCGATGCGACGAATATCAAGGTTATGAGTAACATCAGCGATCTTGACTCGCAATGCGATCGGGTTGGCAATCACACGTTCTAAATAAGCTGCATAAGCTTCTCCTTCTATTTTGGTAATCGCCGCGATCGCCGAGACTAGAACTTCTGGAAAACTTTCGCTTCTAAGTTGCTCCAGTGTAAGTTCAGAATCTTCGACCGCATCGTGTAGAACGGCTACGATTTTCTCCTCTATAGAATTTACATTTTCCATCACAAATAGGGGATGATCGAGATAGGGATTGCCTGCCTTATCAACCTGCCCATCATGAGCTTTGGTGGCGATCGCGATCGCTCGTTGTAGTAATGATTCGTACTCTGAATTCGTATTTGACAGCATAGTAAAGAAGTTCTCTATTAAAGTTTCAGTCTCATCGCGGGGAAAAGGTAGTGTGGGAATTTTTATTTTAAATATTCCTGCAACAATTTCCAAGCCATTTGAGTACCTTCCCCTGCGTTGACTTTCTCGAAATCTACATCTTTTCTCAAAACTACAAAACCCACACCTTCTTTGATTTCTATTTTTTCAAAATTGCTAACTTTTGCCAAAAATAGGTGATTGTTTTGGATAAATTTTGGATTATTGTTTGTCGTGTAAATAAAAGTTGTGACAAATGCAAGGTTGCAATCGCTTTTTAGGCTAGTTTCTTCTTCCAATTCTCGCACGGCTGCTTGCTGTGGACTTTCTCCAATGTCCACGCCACCACCAAAAGTAGAAAGCATTCCTTGGCTTGCAATACCTGGAATATTATCTCGCAGTTGTGCGACTATCTGACCGTTGGGGAGCATGAGAAAAATCCGAACTATTGACTGAGGAATATTCATCTTGTCTAGGGAATAACAAAACTCAAAAAAGTTGCTTTATAGTTTTCTAATTTGAATCCAAATTTTCTTAATCCAATTGTACACCGCAGCATACAAAGTACACAAATTTTTGACAAAACTTTTCCAAATAGATTTTTCTTTGACCTCGGAAATCGAGGAGATTTCCAGGGGCAGCGGCGGCATCCCGACTACTTCATACAGCGGATATTCGCCACTTTTCCCCGGAATTGGCACTGATACACGCCGATCGACGATCGCCAATTCCTTAACTTCCTGATAAGTCTCCTCGGAAATAAGTAAACTGGTTCCTACTTGCTTATTAGCCGCCTCGATCCGGCTGGCAAAATTCACCGCATCCCCGATCGCCGTAACTGTCTGACTCTTCGATGCCCCCAAATTCCCAACAACCACCCAGCCGCAGTGAATGCCAATCCCAATCCGCAACCGGTGACGGTATAAAGTCTCAAAATAGGGATTGAGTTTCTCTAGTTCCTCCAGCATCTCCACCCCAGCCCTCACCGCTTGTTCCGCCGCCTTGTCGGGATTTTCCAACCCAAACAGCGCCATAAAACCATCTCCCATGTAATTATTAATCATCCCGCCATTGCGGTTTATCACATAACCCATTTTTTGGAAATAGCGATTTAAAACATAAATTACATCGTAGGGCAACAGGGATTCTGCAAATGCAGTAAACCCTCGAATATCGGCAAACAAAATTGCAATTTTCTTCTCTTGACCCACAGGAGCAGAAATCAACTTTCCCGACATTTCGTCGTTAAATGATTCCAAGTCTTCAGAATCGATCGCCAATCGGCGCAAAATCACCTTGCCGCCCGCAACCTGTGTCTGACAAGCTAGCCTAATTTCCGGCTCTAAACGCAATTTTTTTGCGAGTTCCTCTTCCGGCAAAGTGCGGGGAGAACAAAATTCTAAACCTTCGACAACTAATACCCGGCAAGTCGAACATCGGGCGCTACCACCGCAGATGTGGGTGTGGGGAATGTCGGCACGCAGGGAAGCTTCGAGAATTATATCGTCGTCGTCTATCTCGATCGTGCGATCGTCCGGCAGATAGTGAATCTGTGGCATATGTGGCGCGTCTAGCTAATTAGCGAGGAATCTCGCGGACATCTGTTATTGCAGCGAACCTGTATGCAAACCCGGTTTCTGGGCATTTTTTCTGTATCCCTGATTCCTTAACTATAAGTCGCGATGGGCATTTGCTTCTCGTTTCGTCACCTCAACCGCCAAACTGACACCAATTTAAAAAAAAATGCAACTCTAGGCAAGAGTCCCACTCTTAGCTGATCATTCATTTTCAATTCTCATATCTAAAATGGTATAACTGAGCACTAAAGTTTTCCTCTCACCATGAAAATACCCCAATTCAAGCTGTAGAGTTAATCTAAAATCTAAAATCTAAAATCTAAAATGGGATGACATAATTCTTAATAAAATTAATATCGCCCAAACCCCGATAAATCCGTTATCAAATCCCCCTCAACCGCCATAGCTTTTTATGATTTTGGGGATTTTTGGTAGGCAAACCTTACTTGGCAATAGTTTCAGCTTTTTTGCTCTCTAACAACCAGCTAATGTCCGTGAGATAGAATAGCAGCATCTTTAAAACCAGTATAACCATGAGTTCATCAACAGCCCTACAAAACATCGAAAACCACATTCCCATCGTCGGAAATATCCATACCAAAAGTCCGATCGCCTACGGAGCAACCCGCCTCGCAACCAGTGCAGTTAACACGGTGCAAATGGCAGTAGCAGAGTCTTACATCAACGGATTAGAAGTCCCAGATTCAGTATTGCGATCGCTTTTTGATACCTGTATGCCGGTCTTTTTTAAGCATTTCCCCTCCCTGCTTGCACCCTACGAATGGGTACTAACAGAAACAGACCATACAGCCGAAGGGCCGGGGGATTTAATGAAAATTCAGTACGACTTACCTCAAGCAATGCTGAATCCGATGTTAGGCGACGGAAAACTCATTTATCCTAAGTACAGCATGGGGCTGTGGGAAAAAGGAGCCGCCAACCTTGAACAATCGCAAATGCAGATGATTGATGATGTGATTGAAAAGCTAGAGATTCAGGATGGCGATCGCATTTTAGACTTTGGTTGCGGTTGGGGTTGCGTTCCCAATTACATTCTTTCCAAATTCCCCAATGTCCAGTTTACTGGCATTAACCTCAGCCACAACCAATGCGAGTATATGCGTCAGAAGATGCAAGACCCCGAAAGCTACCTTAGTTCAGGTCGATTTACCCTATATGAAGGCGATTTGAACGACGCCAACTTCGAGACAAAATTTGACAAAATTCTCTCCATCGGAGTTTTTGAGCATATAGGCAACTTAACGAAGGGTTTCCAACAGCTTGCCTCTTTCCTGAAGGATAACGGCAAAGTTTTCATTCACATTATTACAGTCCGCATTCCCAACAATATATCCAGCGTTTTCACGCACAAATACATTTTCCCCCACGGCCGTTACTGGAAATACGATGCAGTTACCAGCCACAACAAAGACCTCAAAACAATTCAAAGATGGTATCTCAACGGATACAATTACTCCACAACCTTTGCTAACTGGCTGAAAAACTTTGACAATTCTCAGGCAATAGTCAAAGATTTAGACTACGGCATCGACTATGCCAAATTTCGGCGAATCTGGCGGTTTTACTTAATTTGGTTTGTGGCTAATTTCGCGAGTTGCGACGGCGAATACAACGGCAATGGCCAATATTTAATGGTTCGTGCCTAACCGCTAATCAGTAGACCAAGCTCAAAAAACCGAACACCCCGAGCCCCGACTTCTTTGAGAAGTCGGGGTTCTTGAGTGCGACCTACTTATCGGGAGTATGAAACTTTTATACGTCGATTTAGGGCGATCGAGAAGTGTTGCCTTCTTTTGAGGAATTTTTCTGAGTTTAAAAAAATCCGGAACAAGATTATTGCTCGGTGAATAAGATCTATATCAAGCGTGAGCCTGCATAATAGTTTTTAAATTCCCTCCTCGATCTGTAGTGATGATGTGCAATATTTTACTACAAAAAGAGAGTTGATTTATACAATGGTAGACAATATGAAACCTTCTCTTCCTCAAGACGACCCGAACCAAGAACAGCGCAAAGATTCCTTGAATCGTCAGCAACAAGCTTATCAGTTTGACTATGAGAGTTTATCACCTTTGGCATTATTGAAAGATGTGCCCGCAGTCGAGAACTTTTCGAGCAAGTATCTTGCAGAACGGATATTAGCAACATCGGAACTTCCGGCAAATATGCTGGCAGCCGATTCGAGAACTTTTCTCGATCCTCTCGACGAACTCCAAGACTATGAAGACTTTTTTACTTGGCTGCCGCTACCTGGAGTTGCCAAAATTTACCAAACCGATCGCTCTTTTGCAGAACAGCGCCTGTCTGGAGCAAATCCGATGGTGCTTCGCCTCTTAGATGCCAGCGATCCTCGGGCAGAAACACTCAGGGGTCTTTCCAGTTTGCACCCATTATTCGATCTGCAGCAAGAGTTGCAGCAAAAAAACATTTACATTGCCGATTACACAGGTACTGACGAACACTATCGCGCCCCTGCTCTCGTTGGAGGCGGAACCTATGAAAAAGGCAGAAAATACTTGCCCAAACCACGGGCTTTTTTCGCTTGGCGGTGGACGGGAGTCCGCGATCGCGGTGAAATGACACCTATTGCCATTCAACTCGATCCGACGCCCGGTAGCCATGTCTATACCCCATTCGATCCTCCTGTCGATTGGCTGTTTGCGAAACTCTGTGTACAAGTAGCAGATGCCAATCACCATGAAATGAACTCGCATTTAGGTCGAACTCATCTGGTGATGGAACCAATTGCGATCGTCACCGCCCGACAGTTGGCTAAAAATCACCCGCTTAGCCTGCTGCTGAAACCGCACTTTCGCTTTATGTTGACCAACAACGATCTGGCTCGTTCTCGATTGATCAATCCCGGCGGGCCTGTTGAGGAATTGCTAGGTGGTACCTTGGCTGAGTCAATGGAACTGACTAGAGAGGCGTGCAGTACATGGAGTCTCGATCAATTTGCCTTACCCGCTGAACTGAAAAATCGGGGAATGGATGACCCCAATCAACTGCCTCACTATCCTTACCGAGATGATGGATTGTTGCTTTGGGATGCGATTGAAACCTTTGTATCGGGCTATCTTAAATTCTTTTACCCGACGAATCAGGCGATCGTACAAGATGTGGAACTGCAAACCTGGGCTCAAGAATTAGCGTCTGATAACGGCGGTAAAGTCAAAGGAATGCCAGACCACATCGACACCGTTGAACAATTAATTGCAATTGTCACAACTGTAATTTTTACCTGTGGCCCGCAGCATTCAGCCGTCAATTTTCCTCAGTATGAATACATGAGTTTTGCAGCTAATATGCCTTTGGCCGCCTACCGGGACATTCCTAGGATTACCGCTTCCGGTAATCTAGAATTGATTACGGAAAAGGACATTTTACGGTTACTTCCTCCGTACAAACGAGCGGCCAATCAACTGCAAATTCTGTTTATTTTGACAGCTTATCGATATGACCGTTTGGGTTACTACGATAAATCTTTCCGAGAACTCTACCGGATGAGCTTCGACGAAGTTTTTGCGGGAACCCCGATCCAACTTTTAGCCAGACAGTTCCAGCAAAATTTGAATCTGGCAGAACACGAGATTGATGCCAACAATCAAAAACGAGTCATCCCTTATTTTGCTCTCAAGCCTTCGTTGGTACTAAATAGCATCAGTATGTAGGAGTGTATTTTTGGATAGTAGGGGTTGGGCGAGACACCCAACCCCTACTCCCCAAAAGAAAATTTATTGTTTGTGGAACAGGCCGGAAAGCCTGTTCTTAAGCATGGTTGAAGATGTGGCTGCCATGCGAATTCTCAGCTTTTGTAGTCTTCAGCGATCGAGCAATTTACAGACATTGTTCCAGAGGAATCAGTGAAGGTAACTTCATCTTGATAATGCCGGGGTGTTTCCACCAGCAACCGCCAAGCGTCGCCAGCATCGATTAAATTCATGCGATCGGGATAGTGAATTTGCAACAACTCTTGCACCATCGGATAATAGTTTGAGTTGATGCTGGGGAAAATATGATGCTCTGTGTGGTAAGAGAAATTCAAGTGCAGCAGGTCAAATATTTTAGGAACCCGCACAGAAGCACTGTTTATCAGCGGGTCATTAATGGCGGTCATCCGGCAACCCATATGATTGGTATAGATGTAAAACATTGCGCCTGCATGACCAATTGCGATCGGCAAAAAGTACGCAAGAGCGATTTTGAGCGGATGAAAATTTAGGTAGAATAAAATGCTCGCATGAATTCCTAAAATTCCCAGACATTCAAATGCGATTGTCAATCTATCTTGAGGACTAACTGTAAAGGCCGCCGGTACGTAATCAACAGATTTATCGTTAAATAACAGCACCGAGGTGAGATTGCGGAAATTATGCACTAACCACGAACCCGCCATCCCTACAATTAACCACACCGGATTGACTTCCACCGACGGTACAAACAGATTTTGAATCCATTTTCCCCAAGTATCTGGTTGCTGGTACAGATAGTTGCGATCGGGATCGGCCACAGAATTCGTGTTATTGTGATGTACGAGGTTGTGCAGGGATTTCCACTGTGTAGGTGGCATAAACAGCATACTTAGTCCCAAAAAGGCGATCGGATAAGTCAGGCGAGACTTTTTCTGAACGCTGCCGTGCATCAAATCGTGGGAGCTAAATAGCAAAACTATGATACTATTACCCATGATGACGGCTAAAGGTAAGTAAAGCCATAAAAGGTAGACAGGCCAGCGATCGAGATTAGCAGCAATTCCCCATCCTAACAATAATATCCCGATATTTATCAGCAGTATCCCTAAGTTGCTGGAATTCGCTTCAAAGGCCTCTGATGGAAGCAGCGGACGCAATTTTTTAACATATACCGAGTGGTGAATTAGCGTTTCTTTGCCTAAAGTCGGCGTTGCAGTCTTGTCTACAGTATTGAGTGATTTTTCGGATTTCATGTGATCGCTAAGAGTATTTTCATGTGACTTAATAAGTTTCTAAATTTAATTAGATCCCGTACCCGATTTGAGATTGAACCCACACATAAATCCGGCGGCTTATTGTTAGGATGCGGAGATTTTATCGTCGGTCTCCACTGCGGCTATCCGGGAGCTTGTGATCAAATTCCTTTAGATCAAGGCTGCCTGATTTTTGTACCAAGATATTATTGTATCCTATAAAATAATTTTGGAACACCTCTTAAAGGCTTACCTATCGATAATAGTCTCCCACTTTTCAGTTGGGTTTAATCTCAATAACCAATCCTAAATAATCTATAAAATTAAAAAAGTCCGTTTCCCTGAACAATTTCTTTAATTGTCGTCAGTGTATCTAACCCGATCAATCCCCGGCGATAACCTTTTTGGTTGGACATTCCCAAAAATATCGCATCTCCCCGATTTTGATAGCGCCAAAACCGAGGTGAGGCATTAATAAAAGTTGAGGCGCTGTTAACATCCAGAGCAAATTGGCGACTTTCTAAGTAAGATTCAGTGGCAATGCAGTCAGCGTGACCGCTGCTGTAGCGGTTGATCCAGCCGATCGCAATCTCTAAACTATCGACAACTTTAAACGCGATGGTTTTGTTTAAATACGGTTGAGTCCACTCGTATGGTTCCGCCAGCTTCAACTCTGGGAAATCTGCAACAAGATCCGCATCAGCGCTAATTTGAAAGCCTTTTTCTTTTAAACTGTTCCACAGCCTGACTAAGGAAGAAGGCTTTTGGTTGCGATCGATCAGCACTTTCTCGATCGCATTAACAGGATCGGGCACGCTTTGATGGCTGTCCAAAATCATCCACCTTGCCATCTCCAAACTACCAGTCGGCGACCAATAGAGGTAACAATTTCCCATTGCCGACCTCAAAACGGGTGCTGTGCACAGCCTTACCACCTGCTGCACCAAACTTGGTCTACCGTAGGGAATAATTAAATTGAGATATTGGTCTTGAGTGACCAATTCTCGGATCGAAGCGCCCCGATCCGGCGGCAGTACCTGCAAACATCCCGATGGCAAACCGACCTCATCGATCGCCGACACCAAAGCTTCCCCAATTACAGCATTAGTTTGCCAGCTTTCGCTGCCGCCTTTAAGAATCAAACTGTTAGCGCTTTTGAGAGACAAACCCGCGGCGATCGCCCCCAACTCTGGAAACGCCTCGTAAATTAGAGCGATCGCCCCCAGTGGCAGCGACTGACAGTAAACCTGACACCGATCGACCTGATAAGAAGCATTGATCACCCGCCCGATCGGATCTGGCATTTCCCCCAACCGTTCCAGAATTTGCACAGTTGTCTTGATCCGTTCCGGCGTCAGCTTCAGCCACTCCACAATCAATTCGGGAATCGCCATGTCCCGACTCGCTTCTAGATCCAGAGTATTTGCTTCTAAAATATCATTTTGCCGACGTTTCAGCGAGCCCGCCATCGCCTGCAAAGCTGCCGCGCGATCGGCACTCTTTGTCGCAGCCAACTCCAAAGAAGCTTGATAAGCGCGACGCGCAACATTTGCGGCATCTGATGAATGGGTAAAATCCTCTATTATCATCTAGCTAACGCCTATAAGCCAGCCATACCATCAGCGCCGGCAGCATTGCTAGCAGCACGGCGACCATTGCCCACAGAATAATATTCGGGCCCGGCGAGTGCAACGCCAAGGGCAACCAAATCACTAGCGGCACCAATATCATACCCAAAGCCAGTGGCAAGTAATGAGCCTTCAAACCCGGATGCGCTCTGTTCCACTGGTGGCCCGTCCACCGCCAAGCCTGCTTGTAAGGATAGTTCGTTGATAGTTGCTCGATCACGTCTCCACTTTCGTCCAATACAAATATTTGTTGACAGCGGTTGCAACCAAAGGCTTCTGTCAACGTTATGGGAACTAGACGACCCCGGCGTCGGCAAGGACAGGGGTACTCATCGTTTAAGTCTATCTTGGGAGCTTTTTGAGATGGCACTAGCGATCGGATAAAAAAAGCGTTTTTACAAAAATAATCGTTAACATATCCACTTAATCAAACTTGTCAATTCCGCCAAAGCGAGGCTTTCAACTGCCTGTTCCGAGATCTCGCCCGATCGGCAATTTTGACTTGCAAGTTCTGGATTCAATCTTACCACTAACTTAGGTATTTTCAACCATCCTTCATTAGGAGGATACCGAAAACTTTCTTGATCTACTTTCCGGTTTTCTTGATTTTTTTTATCTTCTAAAGCGGGTGACGCGATTCGAACGCGCGACATTCACCTTGGCAAGGTGACGCTCTACCACTGAGCTACACCCGCATTTCCTGCGGTATTAACAATATTGTCTCACTTCTCAAAATTTGTCAAGTCTTTTTAGTAAGTTTTTTTCACAAACCCAGTAAACCCCCCCCAAACCCACTCCCCACCTGCAATTTCAGCAGCCCGATCATTAACCAAATCAGTAATTGCCGTGAAAATTGACCGCCATCGGCTGACTACAAAGCTACAATCAAGCTGGAATTGTGGGAGAACACTGTCATGTCAGATTTAAATCGCGGAATCATGAAGTTCAAGGGAGCTGACAGTCCTATAGCGATCGCCATTTCGGCGATTGTCATTGCCGGCGGAATCGGCTTCTTGATCTGGTGGGCGCTGCAATCAGCCTACACCTTCAGCTAACAGACTACTCAAACGTAAAACTTATAAGGCATTGCTCAGAAGGCAGAATTTAAGAAAAATTCTGTCTTTTGCATTTTTTTGCCCTTACTCTTGAATTTATGGCCCAGGAATGCGGATCAATTGCTGATGATCGAATGATTTCCATAAATCACCCGATCGGGCGAGTCGCTAGCATGAGCCGAGATGACTCCCCGATCAACTACTTTTGTAGTACACTTGTAAACAAAGCGCGCCGAGAGCGCAGTTTTAAATGCAAGTGTTTGCAAGGGTTGTATCTCAACAAGAATTTATGGCAAGCTTTCAGGACATCTTCAAATACTACAGTCGCTACTGGAAAATATCACTTTACAGCATAGGCGCATCCAGCGTTTTGGCACTGGCCGATTTGCTTGTTCCTTACGCGATCGGTCAAATATTAAACGTATTGTCGGGTCAAGCTACAGATACAGTAACCCAAAAACTGATAACAGCGATCGCCTCTGTTACCCAGCAGTCACCCAACAAAATATTATCGCTATCCGTCTTGCTCGGCATAATTTTTCTGGTAACAGTCGCCAAAGCACCGATCCAACCTTGGGTAGCAAATTGGTTCCACTGGGCGATACCATTGAGGGCAAGGCGCGATCGAATGAGAAGTGCGATCGGCAAAATCCTCACCTTACCCCTAGAATTCTACGACGAAAACAACGCCGGACGGATTGCCAGCCGCATCGCCAAAGGCATCGCCAACCATACTTGGACTTATCCAGAAATTGCCGGCGAATTCATCCCCGAAGTCGTCCGCTTAATCGGCATTTTTGCCGTTATCTGTTTAATTGAGTGGCGGATTGGCTTATTAATTTTGGTTTCATTCCTATTTATCCTCAGTTTCACCCTCAAAGGCCTGCAAGGGGTGACTGCGCGGGAAGAAATTCTGGATGAATACATCGAAGATACCGAAAGCCGCAACTCGGAAATTATCACCAACATCAAAACAGTCAAAGCTTTTGCCACAGAAAGCGATGAACTCAAAAGGCAAACAACCAGACTCGATCGCGAATTAAAAGTCGTGATCAACCGCATTCACAAAGGATACGTCACCTTGGGGACATACCAGCAGACGATCGTCCAGTTGTGTTTGTTTTCAGTTCTTGGTTTTAGCCTAGCAGCCACGGTTGCAGGCAAAATTTCCCTCGGATATTTTGTTACCGTCTACACCCTGGCAAGCATGGCCTATTCCCAACTGCGTCCGATTAGCATTATCGCCGAATTATTGGCGCGGCGCTATTCTTCAATGATCCGGTTCCACGAGTTTATGCAAACGCCAGACGGTGTTGATGCGGTTAATTTAGCAGAAAATGCTCGATCGGCGTCGCCTTATAAATTTACCGGCAAAGTTGAGATCAGCGGTCTGACATTCGGGTACGACAGCCAAAAACCCGTTTTGCAAGATGTGAATTTATTGATTCATCCCCGTCAGACTGTAGCATTAGTCGGGCGATCGGGTTCCGGGAAATCAACTTTAGTTAAACTTCTGTTTCGCTACTTTGAACCAAACTCCGGCCGCATTCTGATCGACGGCGAAGACATTCGCAGCTTAGACGTGACTCGCTACCGCCAGCGTTTAGCCATTGTCCACCAAGAAGTAGACGTTTTTAACGGTACTTTGCTGGAAAATTTGACTTACGGAAACAGAAATGCAACTTTCGAGCAAGTTGAGGATGCTTGTCGCATCGCCAAAGTAGACGATTTTGTGCGGCTGTTGCCCCAAGGTTACTATACCGTGGTCGGGGAGAGAGGAATGAGGTTGTCCGGCGGTCAGCGGCAGCGGTTGGGGATTGCCAGGGCGCTGTTGGTGGAGCCGGATGTGTTAATTTTTGATGAGGCTACTTCTAGTTTGGACTATGAGTCGGAGCGATCGATCCAGATAGCCATGCGAAATATCCTCGGTACGCGCACCACCATAATTATTGCCCACAGACTGAGTACAATTCGCGAAGCCGATGCGATCGTCGTACTCGACGGCGGTAGAATCGTCGAAGTTGGCAGCCACGAAGAACTTTTGAGTCAACAAGGTATTTATCGTCGCCTGCACTCCCTGCAAGAAACCGGGGAATTAGTGAATTAGGGATTTCCTGCTATACAAATACTAGACAAGTCTAGACATTTGCTTCTTACTTCATCGGGAGCATGGGAGCGGTTATCCCTCAGTAAGCTTTCACGGTTTAGCCAACCGCGATAACATAATTGCTGCGTTTAAATCTCTGTCCATCGAATGACCACAACTTCCACAGTTATAAGTCCTTTCTTTGAGTGGCATATCTTGGATGTGCCCACAGTTTGAGCAGGTCTTGCTCGACGGGAACCATCGGTCAGCAACGATTATTTCACAACCAAACTTTTTAGCCTTGTACTCTAACTGGCGTTTGAATTCATGGAATCCACAATCAGCTATTACTTGAGCTAGTTTATGATTGGCTAACATCCCGGAAACGTTCAAATTTTCTACTACTATTTTTGCGTGGTTTTTGCATAAGTAAGTAGTGATTTGATGCAGAGTGTTTTTTCTAAGATTTGCTACCTGAGCGTGATGCTTTGCTAATTGAATTTTGGCTTGATATCTATTCTCAGAGCCTTTGACTTTTCTGGCAAGAACTTTTGACAACCTCTTGAGTTTTGCAAGATGTGCTTTGTAGTGTTTTGGGTTCGGAAATACTACGCCAGTTGAAAGTGTAGCTAACTCTTTGACTCCCAAATCAACTCCTACAACATCATGACTTTTGATTGTTGGTTCATACTCTTGTTCGTAAGCGAACGCAATAAACCAACTATCGGCAGTGCGCGAAATGGTAATTGACTTGCAAGTTGTGTGAGGCAATCCCTCATGAGTTTTTACCCAGCCAATTGTCGGCAACTTTATAGATGTACCGCCCACAGGGATAGGCTTACCACTCGCATCAATAGTGAAAGAATCGTGATGCCCCTTCTTCTTGAATTTGGGATAGCCACCTTTTTTCGAGAAGAATCTAGAGAAAGAATCTCCAAGGTTGTCAAACGCATATTGGGTAATTTTTTGGCAAATACCTGCCTCTTTAATCCACGTAAACTCAGGTTTTACGTGGTTGTTAAAGATTTTCTTGAGAAGGTATTTATTTGGCTTCAGTCCATCTTGATAAAGATTACTCCAAGTAGCCACACCCCAATTATAAGTAAACCTTGCTATTCCAGCGTGCTTGCTCATTATTGTGGCTTGACTTTTGCTTAGCTTTAGCTTTGTTTTGATGGATAGAAGCATTGTTCGACCTCAACACTGTATTTCTTGATTGCTCAATTTTGCCAGGTCTTGTACGGGCTTGTCAATAGCATCTTTTAGATTTTCCTTGATCTCTTTGGAGTAATTTCGTAGACCGTATAGACGGCAAGAGAAGCAGTGGATTATCGCCATCAAATCTTCTACTAATTCATGCTGGGGGGACAACGATAATTGATTGGCGACTACAATTTCGCATCCAACCGACGTGGCAAGTTCTTGGATAAATTCAAAAGCAAAGCGACACATTCTGTCTTTGTGTGCAATTACAATTATTGATATTTCACCTTTGAGCATTGACAACATGATTGCTAGAAACTTTTTCCTTTTAAAATTTAGTCCGCCCCCCATTTCTGAAACCCAATCATCGACCGTTAATCCTCGGCCTCAGCAGAAAGCTTCCATTGCCAGCATCTGATTTTTGAGTTCCGGTTTCTGTCCACTGGACGAAACTCGACAGTAAACGACCGTTTTTCGGTTGGCTTCTATGGGCTTCAATCCGTTGGCTATCAAGAGATCGTCTTCGGTGTAGAACCGATGACCTGACAGGGTGCGCTTGGCTGGCAACTTTCCTGAAACGTCCCAACGTTGGAGTGTCTTTACTGATAATCCCAACTTTTTTGCGAAAACGCGCGAGCTTAAACAAAATGGTACACCGCATATTTGTCGACAAGTGTACCATTTTGTCTATTTATTCGCTACCTAGGGGCTAGCTCTTAGTCTAGACTTAGGGTGCTCCGGGCGAGCACCCAGCCTAGACTTAGCAATGCACACCTTAAACAGTGTTCAATTTTCCAGTCAGCCGCTAACTCACTTATGTGTTCTCAACTTAATGATTAGAGTTTTAAATGTAATGTTGCAAATAAAGATTCTGGTGCTAGGATATATAACTGTGATGGAAATGGGTCGATGCCCGAGCGGTTAATGGGGGCGGACTGTAAATCCGCTGGCTACGCCTACGCTAGTTCAAATCTAGCTCGGCCCACCTCAATTTAATAAAAAGTTAAAATTTAAGAATTAAAAATTAATTTTTTAATTGGAGGTTCTTAATTTTTTATGCCCGTGTAACTCAGTGGTAGAGTACCTCCTTGGTAAGGAGGAAGTCACGAGTTCAAATCTCGTCACGGGCTTCCTAATTTATAGTATATCAACCAAGGGTTTCACGCTCATCGTACAGCAAGAAGGTTAGTTTTCGCCTCAACTTTCGTGCTGATGGTTTTCTAATGCGTCCAAAACGACCTCCATATCTGCCTAGCCCGCCCTCGACTTTTTGCGTCTGGCTTTTAACTGATTTAGCAGGTCGGCCTGTTCTGGAAATTCTGCGACTCCCCACAAGAAAACTTATTCTTTGTGGAACAGGCAAGATGCCTGTTCTTGAGAATGGTGAAACATCTCAGTTCCAACTGACTTTAGCTATGAGACAGGGGTTTCACCCCCGGCTGACACTGCCACAAACTGATCACAATATTGTACCCGTATCGAAATCCCGGACTTCTTCAATAAATCGGTAATCTAATCATCCTCATCCAATCCCAGCGGCACAAAATATTGACTGTAAACCACACTATTCGGCTCCCAAAGCGGCCGCCAATAAACATTTTGCATCACCGCTTTCTCCCCATCACCCTCAGCAGGCCACTGAAAACTGACGATCGCAATATTGCTATATCCCACAATCTCATCACCCTCTTGCAGCCAGCGATTGCGCCACAACAGCGATATAAAATTCCATAACCTATGCAGGAATGACAATTGTTTATTTTTATGCGTTCTATCTGACGCAGTTCCCTTTTCTAGCAGCAAAAACACCCGAGCTCTTTGCCGTTTAATCCAGTCAATCCGATAGCCCCAATCAGGCAGAGATTGTCTATTTCTGACAGCAGCCGCCAGAGCCTTCTTTTTGCCACCCCTCGAAATCTTCATTAATTCCAGCGGCTCATTCCATCCCAAACATTCGTGCGATCGCTCAGGAAGCAGCGACTTAATCTTAGTATGAATTAAATGCGTTTTCCACTCCTCATTGATAAAAGCACTAGCCGTCAACTGCGCCAGCACAGAATATTGACAATTTGACCGATAATTATCCCTCGTCAAAGGCTCAATATTTGATCGAGAATCGCCAAAATGACAATCAGACCAATAACTCAGCCGCACAGCAGCAGCATAGTGAATATCGCCGCTCAACACAATCACCCGATCGCGCTGCTTAAAAAACTCCGACAACAGCTTCACAAAAGCCAACTCGTGAAAATTCCACGCATCCCCCGCATCGCTATTAAAAACTTTCCCCTGTTCCACCTCCCGTTTTTGCACCGCATCAATAATCCACAAACCCACCAAATTTGTTGGTACAACTACCAGCGTCGCCTCAATCTCAAACTCCCCTGTTTTATTCAGCAAATCAGTCTCCTTCAAAGGTTTCTGAATTTGCTCTTCAAAACCTTTGTGAGTCAAAAGCATCGGCGGATTGATCGCGCTTTTCACCGGATACCCCCGCCAGTTCCGCGTATCCAGCACAATCACCTCGTGCTTAAAACTTCTCACAATAAAATGCCAATTCAAAACCTCATTTACACCCTCGTCATCTCGATCCAAAATAAAAACATCTTCATCTAATTTCAACTTAGGCAAATGAGTTTTCGGATCGAGTTTTGGAATTCCCAAATACGAAGCCGCCTCCTCCCAAGCAGAAACATCAGTCCCCGCCGAAGCCGACCATTTTTCAGCCGCCTTTAATAATTTATCTCCCGGTTTTTCGCGATCGAACTGTGCGGGCGTATTTCCCCAAGCCTGAAACACAGCGTAAGCCAGCAAAGCATTCTGCACCACCCGCCGGCCCAGTGGCTTTCCCAGCACCCGGTAACACCACTCTCGATTCAAATAAAAATCGTCGCTAACATCATGGTCATCGCAAATCATATAAGTAGGAATATTCGCTAGCGCCCTCCTCACTCTCCACAAATTGCGAGCAAAACCGTCAAGTTCAACAACTTCTCTATCCCAGACTTTTGCCTGCTTAGAATTTGGGCAAATATCCTTACCCTTCGGAAAACTCGTGCACCAGAGTACCGGCGACCAAACTAACAAATACATCGCATAATATTCGCCCAAGCTAAACAAGTGACTTTTAGCATTGTTGGGTTTATTCACCAACATCGCCGTAAAGCCGCCACAATCTCTGGCAATATCGCTGCGAGTCCCCGGCTGTAACTGAATTGGTTTTTTGGACTCATACTCAGTATCAGACGGTTTCTGAATTGGCGACTCTCTAAAAATTTCCCTCTCTTCGCCAACTGCATTTTCGTTTTGCGAATTTTTAGGTATACTGATACACAAATTCTTTTTTATTTGGGCATCATCCATCAGGGGCAGACTTTCTTCCCAGCCCAACAGGGTATCGCCAGCATCCGTCAAAGCCCACAGCATCGCATCGGCCACGTCGTCGCCGTAAATTTGGTCGCCGGTTAAAAACAGTTGGTGGGGCCTGCTATTTGCTGTTCCTGCAAACTGTTCGATCGAATTATCCAAGATTGGCAGCGCATCTCTGCCGTCTCCGTGGGGCTTGCGGCAAGAACCATGAACGATACGCAAATAGTTTAAATCCTGCGGCGGCAAGGCAAAAGTGGGCAACTGGTGAGCGAAATAACTAATCGTCTCCGGCCCCAAAGCCGATAAATCAGGGGCGGCAGGCCACAGGCAAGAAATGAGATTTTCTGTCTCATTTACTGGGACTGCACCCCCGACGTTCGACTCGCTACTCCCAGTAAACTTGATGTCATAAGCATAAATTTCCCCAGATGTCAAGACATTACTGTTAATTGGTTTAGCAGTCACCGCGACTACGTGCAGGTATTTGCCGAGCTGCACGGTAGAGTTCGCACCTTGGAGCAAGGGCCGATCGACAATTTCGCCGGTTCCGCCTTCTGTCGAATAAACCTTGAGTTCGACTTGGCGGGGTGCTTTCAGAGCCAGCCAAACTGTCACGACCTGAGTTTCAGTCCGGCGCAAAATCGGGCCCGCAAGGATAAGTGGCAAATGATGAATTCGATGACTTAATGGCGTCCACGACATAGGATTTAAAAAATAAAAATTAAATAAGAGTGTTCTAGCAATCAGATTTTAGGCGATCAAGCATCTGTCACTCGCTTAATTAATGCTAAGTCTGCCAACCCAAGTCTCCAAAATTGTAACAACTCATTAAGTAAAATTAATAATCATGCTACAAGAAGAACAATTACAACATTTCCGAGATTCAGCCCCGCACTTGTCGGTAATTACATCATCAGAACCCGCTGGACGCCCCAACAGCAGGCCTCTCTACTCGTCACCTTTAGATCGGGCGATCGACCGCCACCCCCTCACCGTGGCTCCAGAAACCCCGATCGCCCAGGTGCTGGCTCTCATGAACCCGATGCGCGTCTCCTGTCAGCTTTGTGGCGAAAAACAAAACGCTGTTGCTAGCGCAGCCAAGCGCAGTTGCGTCTTAATCGTGGAAGATAATCGGCCCATCGGCATTTTTACAGAACGGGATATCGTCAAGCTAACTACCGTAGCAGCTTGTACAGTCGGACTGACAATTGCTGATGTAATGACTCGATCGCCTATTACCCTCAAACAATCCGAGTCTCAAGATATTTTCACAGCTATGTTCACGTTGCGCCAGCACCAGATCCGGCATTTGCCCGTAGTGGACGAGGACGAGCGACTTCTCGGCATCATCACCCGCGAAGCCATTCACGAAGCCCTGCAACCAATTAACTTGCTAACCAATTTGCGCTGTGCAGCCGATGTCATGACGCACCAAGTCATTTCTGCCCCAACAACTGCCTCAGCCCTCGATTTAGCCCAGCTCATGGTCAAGCATCGAGTTAGTTCCGTCGTCATTGTCGAAGAGCCAATTCAGCATCCAGAGCAGCCGATCGCACCAACACAAAATTATCAAATTCCGATCGGCATTGTCACCGAGCGCGACATCGTGCAGTTTCACGCCCTCGAACTCAACCTCTCGGAAATCCCAGCAGCAAGCGCCATGAGTGCGCCTTTATTTTGCATATCTCCCGCCGATTCCCTCTGGAGTGCCCACCAGTCCATGCAGCGGCACTGCGTCCGCCGTTTGGTAGTAGTTGGCAGCCAGGGAGAACTTTTGGGTGTTGTTTCTCAGACAAGTTTGCCGCAAGTTTTTAACCAATCGGAAATGTACGGGACGATCGAGCTGTTGCAACAAGCAGTGGACGATCGAGCCACCCAATTGCAGAAAGCCAACGAACTTTTGCAGCAAGAAATTTTAGAGCGGCAGCGGGCCCAAGAAGCCCTGCGCCAAGCTCACGACGACTTAAAAAAACAAGTTGAAGAACGCACCGCTCAACTTTTAGAATCAAATGAATTGTTGAGACGGGATATTATCAAGCGCCAGAGAGTCGAAGAAGTGCTGCGGCGAAAGCAAACTTGCTTGAAAAATCAAGCGCAGCAATTAGAGCAGACTGTGCGAAAGTTGCAGCAAACTCAAACTCAATTAGTGCAAACCGAAAAAATGTCTTCTTTGGGACAAATGATTGCCGGTATCGCTCACGAAATTAACAATCCGGTTAATTTTATCTACGGCAACCTTTCCCACGCCAGCCACTACATCAAAGAATTGCTCCAACTTTTGGAACTTTACCAGCAGCACTATCCCGAACCAGTCTCGGAAATTCGGGAAGCAGCAGCAGAGATGGAAATCGATTTTTTGGTAGAAGACTTATCTAAGCTAGTGTCTTCTATGCAAGTAGGAACCGAGCGCATCCGCCAAATAGTTGTGTCGATGCGTAATTTTTCGCGATCGGATCAATCTAACGTCAAGCTCGTTGACATTCACGAGGGACTCGAAACCACTTTGTTGATTTTGCAGCACCGACTCAAACCCCACGGCGGACATCCACCTATCGAGATTATTAAAGAATACGGGAATTTGCCCCAAATCGAGTGCTGTGCCGGTCAGATCAATCAGGTGTTCATGAATATTATCGGCAATGCTATTGATGCTTTGGATGAAGAAATCCAGAAAGGGGAATGGGCGACGAGAAATGCGAAAAATTCACCCCCGTCAAATCCTAATTCTCCCTTGACTGTTCCCACTATTACAATTCGTAGTGAAGTTGTTGGCGATGATTTTGTCGCGATCCGCATTTCCGACAACGGGCGGGGCATACCGGAGGAGATTCGCCGCCAATTATTTGACCCGTTTTTTACTACCAAACCAGTCGGCAAGGGCACTGGGTTGGGACTGTCGATTTCTTACCATTTAGTTGTCGAACAGCACGGGGGGCGGCTAGACTGCGTTTCGGAAGCGGGACGGGGCACTGAATTTGCGATCGAGATTCCGATCGTCAGTTGTCATTAGTCAGCAGCCATACGATTTTAGATTTTAGATTTTAGATTTTCGATTGAAGAATTGGAAATGACTGAGGAAGCGCGTGGTTTGGAGCACGGGCCTACAGTTGCATTCTTTTTTTTACTTGTATCAGAGGATTTTAGATTTTAGATTTTAGATTTTAGATTTTAGCTTGAAAAATTGAAGAGTTGGAAATGACTGAGGAAGCGCGTGGTGTGGAGCACGGGCCTACAGTTGCATTCTTTTTTTTACTGGTATCAGTAGTCATTGGGAAGACATGATATTCTCCCCATGCCCCAATCTCCCCATCCACTCTCCCTCTTCCCGACTCACTCCCCCACTCTCCGACTCCCCACCATTTCCTAAAAATTCACAATTTTTTACAAAACACCAGAAACCCCAGCAAAGTCAATCTTTTCCAATCTCAAATCTCAAATCTCAAATCTCAAATCCCATAACTTTGCCCTCCCCTGACCCAACTGATCCGAACTCACTTCGAGTTTGCCTCATCCACTAGCGCCTTTATGACCGTTTCAGTTACCCGCACAAGCCATCAACTGCCTGCATCCTAGCCCCAAAGCCAAAAGCCCAGATTGTTTGAGAAGTTAATTTTTGTTTTATTTTTGTACCTCTTTATATTAAGAAAGTATTCTAAAATAGATAAAAAATATAAAATAATTATAAAACTAGATTTTTATATCAAAAAACCAGTTAAGATTCCCCAAGATGCAAAATAAACAAATTTACTAGCATTTTCATTTAGACGCCCCCTTTCTTTTCATCGCAAGTTAGCTAATAATGCTTTCAACGAGGTGACTAAGGGCAGAGTCCAAAATTGGCCTAACCCAAAGACGGATACAAGCCCCAAACAAAAGTCGTCGAGATCGAAAGTTTGAGTTAGAGAGAAGCCCCAGATTCATCTGTGGAGTCCATTCTTTAATCTCAAATCTGAAATCTCAAATCGACTGACAGTAAGGGAATTGCAATTGGGCTATTGCAATTGGGCGATCGAAAAAAAGCATGAAAACCCAGCCCTCATCGTTTTGATAGAAACCTATAGGAGAACAAAGAGTGAAACTCGCAGTTTACGGAAAAGGTGGAATTGGTAAATCGACAACAAGCTGCAACATCTCCGTTGCCCTAGCCAAGCGCGGCAAGAAAGTTTTGCAAATCGGTTGCGATCCAAAGCACGACAGCACATTTACCCTCACTGGCTTCTTGATCCCCACAATTATTGACACCCTTCAGCAAAAGGACTATCACTACGAAGACGTTTGGCCCGAAGATGTCATCTACAAAGGCTACGGCGGCGTTGACTGTGTAGAAGCAGGTGGCCCTCCCGCAGGAGCTGGCTGCGGTGGCTATGTAGTCGGTGAAACCGTCAAACTCCTCAAAGAACTCAATGCCTTCGACGAATACGACATCATCCTGTTCGACGTGCTCGGTGACGTAGTGTGCGGTGGTTTTGCAGCCCCATTGAACTACGCCGATTACTGCATGATTGTTACCGACAACGGGTTCGACGCTTTATTTGCAGCCAACCGCATCGCCGCCTCAGTCCGCGAAAAAGCCCGCACTCACCCGTTGCGGCTCGCTGGTTTAATTGGCAACCGCACCTCAAAGCGCGATTTGATCGACAAGTACATTGACTCTGTACCGATGCCGGTGCTGGAAGTGCTGCCCCTGATTGAAGACATCCGAGTTTCTCGCGTCAAAGGCAAAACATTGTTTGAGATGGCCGAAAGCGATCCTTCCCTCAACTACGTCTGCGATTACTACCTCAACATCGCTGACCAGATTTTGGCAATGCCCGAAGGAGTAGTGCCCAACGACACGCCCGATCGCGAATTATTCGCCTTACTTTCAGATTTTTATCTAAATCCTGTGCAACCGGTGGTCAAGAAGGAGGAAGATGAGCTAGACCTGATGATGGTTTAATAGGTCTAGCGATCAGGATGAGGATAAAGAGGTTATGGCTTTTTTTGATACTTTTTCAGTTGCTCTCAAACAGAAGTGGTTGGACTACTACCAGGTAAATCGGGCTTGGCTGCTCCTGCACATGACGGCTGACAACACGGTCGCCACACCCGACGGCGGGAAAAGGCCTGTTTCTTACCTCATCCTGGGAATTGCGGCTGCCCTGGAGCCGGAACTCCAGCAATTAATGCTGCCCTTCTCAAAACTCAAGCCGGATGCAGACAGCCTGATCGAAGTGTTGGGACTAAATTTTGACCCGGACCTCGCGCTGGGTATGCCCTCAAATATCGTGCCGCAGACGGCCGGCACATCTCCAAGACCCGCAGCAGCTCAAACTGCCACTGCTGCACCCGCAGCAGCTCAAACTGCCACTGCTGCACCCGCAGCAGCTCAAACTGCCACTGCTGCACCCGCAGCCAAATCTAAGAAATTAGGCGGTGCTGCCTTAGCAGCAGCCGGAGCAGTCGCCGGAGTCGCCGGAGCAGCCGGTCTGGCAGCAGCAGCGTCAGCACTGAGCTCCGACGAGGAGGAATCCTTCGATGAGTTTGGGGAAGAAGCGGTCTCCGACTTCGACCTGGGCGATGAGTTTGGGGAAGAAGCAGTCTCCGACTTCGACCTGGGCGATGATGAGGAAGAAGCAGTCTCCGACTTCGACATGGACGATGACGAGGAAGAAGCGGTCTCCGACTTCGACATGGACGATGACGAGGAAGAAGCAGTCTCCGACTTCGACATGGACGATGACGAGGAAGAAGCCTCGGCTTTGGACGGTCTCGGTCTCGAAGACGATGAGGAAGACGCCGTATCTGACTTCGATATGGGCGACGATGAGGAAGACGCCGTATCTGACTTTGATATGGGCGACGATGAGGAAGACGCCGTATCTGACTTTGATATGGGCGACGATGAGGAAGATGAAGCCTTGGCTTTGGGCGGTCTCGACCTCGGCGATGACGAGGAAGATGAAGCCTCGGCTTTGGGCGGTCTCGACCTCGGCGATGACGAGGAAGATGAAGCCTCACAATTTGGGACTTTGACCTCTGGAGATCTCGAATCGGGGATTTCCGATCCGTTTGGGGAAGAAGATGCAGAGTTTGTCGCCGAAGAAATACCCGATCCTTTTGGGACAGCGACCTCAGATGACCTAGACATGGATCTGGGCGACTTGGATGATGACGGTATTGACGATTTCTCTGTATCTGATGACGATGACCTCGACGATCTCGGACTCGACGATCTGGGGGAAGCAACTACCGGAGATCCCGATGAAGATGATTTAGATGCTCTAGGTCTCGGTGATTTGGATTCCGACGATGAGGATGAAGAAATTTCCGGCTTTTTATCTGATTTTAAGTGAGGTTGTTTCGATCGCCCGCATCTCTTCTAGTCTTGAAGTTTCCCGCTCTATTTGTGAGTTGTGAGTTGCGAGTTGTTAATTTTTAATTAGCTCAAACTCACAACTGCCAAAAGGCTCTTTGCCTTAGCGAGTTGAAGAAAACTAAATCCCTGCTGTGAGGGATTGTATGCCCTCGCGCAGAATTTTTTAGCCAGAATTTGGGATGCTGCGGCTGCTGCGGAAATATAGAGTGGGCTGCATCTATTTTTTACAGGAATTAGCCCAAAAATAGGTATTTCTATTTATTGTTCGCTGTGCGTCGCGATCGCACAAAATAGGTGTTTTCTCGCCACTGCGCCTGTTCGTGATCGAGAGGAAAAACAACCTATTCCTCTCCTGGGCGATCGCACCGAGACGATCGCAAAATCCAGGTGTTTCCTCGCTCCGCCGCAAGTCCTGTTCGAGACGAAAAACAATTTAAAGGGAGAAGATTTGAGATATGACTGCTATTACTACTAATGAACCGGAAGCTTTAAATTTTGAATGCGAAACAGGCAATTATCACACATTTTGTCCGATTAGCTGCGTAGCTTGGCTTTATCAAAAAATTGAAGATAGCTTTTTCTTGGTCATCGGTACCAAGACTTGTGGCTATTTCTTGCAAAATGCAATGGGCGTGATGATTTTTGCTGAGCCTCGCTATGCGATGGCTGAGTTGGAAGAAGGCGATATTTCCGCTCAGTTAAACGATTATGATGAGTTGAAGCGGCTGTGCTTGCAAATTAAGCGCGATCGTAACCCCAGTGTAATTGTCTGGATCGGCACTTGCACCACCGAAATCATCAAAATGGACTTGGAAGGGTTAGCGCCGAAACTCGAAGCAGAAATTGGCATTCCGATCGTCACAGCGCGCGCTAACGGCTTGGATTACGCTTTTACTCAAGGGGAAGATACCGTTTTGGCAGCTATGGCTGCTAAATGTCCTGAGAAAGCGCCCGTGATGGAATCTCAGAAACAAGAACGCAATGCTATCTCTCAACTGCTGAATTTCGGTAAGAAAAAAGAGGAAGTTGCAGCAGATGAATCGGAATATGTCAAGCACACACCGCTGGTACTTTTCGGTTCTTTGCCCGATCCGGTTGTTACTCAGCTAACCTTAGAATTGAAGAAGCAAGGAATCAAAGTTTCTGGTTGGCTTCCTTCCAAGCGCTACACTGAATTGCCTGTCTTGGAAGAAGGTTATTATGTATCTGGCATGAATCCGTTCTTGTCGCGTACTGCTTCTACGTTGATGCGCCGCCGCAAGTGTAAGCTAATTGGTGCGCCATTCCCGATCGGCCCTGACGGAACTCGCGCTTGGATTGAAAAGATTTGCTCTGTTTTGGGAATTGAACCAAAAGGTTTGGACGAACGGGAAGCGCAAATTTGGGCAGGTTTGGAAGATTATCTGCAAATAATTCGCGGCAAATCTGTCTTCTTTATGGGCGACAATTTGCTAGAGATTTCTTTAGCACGTTTCTTGATTCGCTGCGGCATGACTTGCCCGGAAATTGGGATTCCTTACATGGACAAGCGCTATCAGGCGGCCGAGTTGGCTTTGTTAGAAAAGACTTGTCACGAGATGGGAGTTCCTACTCCTCGGATTGTGGAAAAACCAGACAATTACAATCAGTTGCAGCGGATTTACGAGCAGAATATTGACTTGGTGATTACTGGTATGGCTCACGCTAATCCTTTGGAAGCGCGGGGAATTAATACTAAGTGGTCTGTTGAGTTTACTTTTGCTCAAATTCACGGCTTTGGTAATGCGCGGGATATTTTGGAGTTGGTGACTCGTCCGCTGCGCCGGAATAATTCGCTGAAGGATTTGGGTTGGGGTAATTTGGTGAAGAATGAAGCGAAGGTTTAATCGTTTTTAGTAAGAGAGTAGGGTGGGCTTTGCTCACCTTATTTTTTTGGGAACCGCTGATGTAGGCGGATTGACGCAGATGAACGCGGATGAAGAGTGCGATCGTACTTTTCAATCAATTTACAATTACGCCAAATTTTAATAACATTCTAGGCAAATAATCATCCAAATTCTTGATGTGTTCATCTGTTAACTCAATCAGGTTGAGTTCGTACTTCTGATATAGTTCTTGCTTCACTTTCTTACGCGACACATACTCCGGGTTGTTCTCATATCCCCAGTATTCAATATACACCTTTCCCCCAGGAATATAAAAGTCACAGTAAGCTTCTTCCTCTATGGGTAGTCGGCGTTCATAGGCGTGAACTAGCTCCGCCATATAGAGCCAATTATCTATCAAAACTTCAGCTTTAGACCGCACAAAATGACCGTCGGTTGTTCGATGCTGTGCACTCGCCCGAAACTTCTCGCGGAACCCTAGCTTTGTGTTTACTTCTGTTTTGCTTTCTGAATTGTCACCTTTAAGACTCTCAATAGTCGCTAGAAAAACTTCATTTGTCATTATAGATTCTGGCCAAAGCACATAAGGAGTGTTGTCTTGAGGGTAGGTTTTTTGCACCGCCCCAAAACCTATTCCTCGCTTAGTGGCTACCCACCCGTTTCGCTCTTTGTTTACTAATCCTAACTCTGCTAAAATTGGGTTGACTTTGTGCTTTGATATTTCTAGTTTATCGCTGATGCTGGTAGCGGACAGAAGTGAGGGGGAAGAGGATTGTTGGGGTTTAGGTTTGGGCGCTGACAGGGGTTGAGCGTTGTTAGCTTTCCAATGTTCGTAGCATAATTTGTGACCGGGTTTTGAAACTGCTTGATTGCATCCGGCCGCCGTGCAGGTTTCTGCTGAAATGGCAGATAAAGCTTGATTTATGGCTGCTAGCTTGCGGAGCAAAGGATCTAAGGTCATATTAACAGCTTGAGATATATTCAAAAATAGTACCACTTTAATTTCTATGCAGTCAAGAATGAAAAACTGGCGATTCCCTTTGGGGTAGCTTCGCGCGGACTTTTAGCCAACTTTTCCAGAATCTCAGGCCACACGCCCGTAACACAATTCAGGAAGCGTCGCCTATAATCGAAACTAGCCAAACTCTCATCAGTTGCGAAACCGCCATGAGTCAAGACAAGGAAGAAATTAGCTATTCAGAGAAAACAGAACGCCTCAGAGTTATCGGTCAGTTTATCAAAACAGTGACACCGATGATTTGGACGATCGTAATTCTCGTAGTCATCATTCCCCTATTAGGTAACTTTCTAATTTCCCAGTCACTAACAAATACCGGAACCACAGCAGTTGTAGTCTCGCCGCCACACGATTTTAGCAAAGTCAACCAAGACATTAAAAACGCCATCCAAAAATCCCATACAACAGCCGAAACTTTCGCCTCAAAAGAGTTGGACAAATGGGAAAGCGAAGTAATTGCACGAGTAGACAACAGTTTCCTCGATTGGTACTTTGATTACTTCACTCAAAAAAAGATGGAGTTTGCCGTACCTTTTAGCTTCGTGAAATCTGCCCTACTCAACAGATTCGATATGACAGAAGCATCTCGTGCTGTTTCCGAAAAATTAACGGAAGACTTTCAAAGAGAATTTGCTAACCGCGTGCTGGTACCCAAAAACGCTCAACTGCGATTTCAATTAATCACTCAAGATACTGCTAATTTGTATATATCCGAAGTTAGCAAGAATGTGAAAGTAGTTCAAAACAGTTATAATATACCGCAAGTACAGTGGGACAAATATCTGAACGATATTGCCACTACAATTAGTGACAAAGGAAACGTCTCGAATTTATCATTAAAAGTATTAGTTGGCGGCAGCGGCTACTTAATTGCTAAACCATTAATTTTGGGAGTAGCAGCTAAAGTTGGCAGCAAAGTTACGGCAAAAGTTGCCAGCAAAGCCGCAGCCAAGGTAGCCACAAAAACAGGCGGTACAGTTGCTAGTCAGTTGGGAGTAAGTTTAATCGACCCGATTGTTGGCATCGGGATTATCATCTGGGATTTGTGGGATTACAATCACACAGTCAAAGTAGAAAGACCGATTTTGCGGGCACACATTGTAGAATACTTAAAAGATGTCAAAAAGTCGCTGCTCACAAATCCTGAAAGCGGAATCATGGCAGCAATTTATCAGTTGGAAAGTGGTCTTCTTAAGTCACTTTAATTATTTAAATCGTGTCTGAATGATGTGTATAAATCTCCTAAAAGTGGTGATATCCGCTGCAAGAATGAAAAGGGGTAGACCAGTAGTTAGTGCCAGCAGCGGACGCTCCCACTCGCTACATGAGCGCGATCGAATACCCGACTGTGGGCGATCGCGCTCATGTAGCAAAAAAAGAGAAAAAATGAATGTTAAACGAGGCAAAAAAAGAGAGGATGTTGGGACAAAAAGAAGAGTTGCACAACTTTATTGACCCTAAAAAGATATCCCATAATGGACGATAAAAGAAGGTTTTAGACTCATATTACACGGATTGAGTTGTCGCCATTTTTTTTAAATTAGCTGTGGATTATGAGTTGTGGCATTTACAGCAGAAGACTTTAAAAGCTCCGATTGACAGGGTATAGTTCGGGGGGGAGTGCGTTTTACCGATGAAGCTCTACGGCGAGGTTTGTAGGGATTTTCTGAAGTATTTGACGGAGTTGTTTTAGTTCAAAAAGGCATAACTTCTCAGCCGGAAGTTTTGTCGGCTTGGTCGAAATTGCGACAAGAAATCGAACTGTTGATGAAATAGTCGAAAGTCAAGGATCGAGTCGGCAGTTGCGATCGCCCCCTGAGACTAAAATCAAGTAAATTTGCAAGTATTGGTCGATCGACCCCCGTTACTCGACTATATTTGGATTCAAGGTTTGCTATACTCCAGAAATAGACACATATTAACCTTTGGAAAATCAATAGGCCGGAGCTATGACATCCTATGCAACCTCTACAGCAAGAGCCGAGATGAGTGAGATCCGGCGCTTGAAAAACATACTGCCCCCAGAACTCCAAAGTTGGGTAACAGTAGAAAAAACAATAGAAGTTAATCCTACCCTGATCCGCAGCGAAGAAATAGGCAAAGACCAGGTAGAAATCCAAATAGACCTGATCCGCTGGGAACAGCTAGCAATGGATCAGCGTAACCTCCTATTTTGGCACGAAGTCGCCAGAATCCAAAACGACACCATTCCCAGAGACGGTTGGGAAATGGCAGCCCTCGCAATTGGTTTAGGCGGCGCTGTCGGCGAACTTTGGGTGCAAGACGGCTTGCTGCTGTTACTAGCCCTATCCCTGTGCGGCGTCTCCGGCTGGAGACTTTACCAAAAAAACAACGGAGAGAAAAGCTTAAAAGAAGCAGTAGACGCCGACGAAAAAGCCCTCGCCCTGGCAACCCGCTTCGGCTACACTCTCCCAAACGCCTACAAAAGCCTCGGCAGCGCCTTAAAAACATTAATCGAGCAAACTTCCAAAAAACAGCAGCGGGCTAAATACGAAGCTCGTCTCCAGGCCCTCAAACGCAACGCAGCCAAAGCCAAAGCCAAAGTCAAACCCATCACCCGCGAAACCTCCCAGTCAGAAAACGTCTACAATTCTTAACCTCATCCCCCGATGCTTGTTACGGGGGTTTTCCAGTTAACCGTTAACTGTTGACTTCTGTGTTAGCTGTTAACTGTTAACTGCGATGGTTATCCGGTGCGAGAGAGGCACCAAAATTATTAACGACAACATTAATCGGCCTGAATCCACAAAAATCTTGATTCCGATGTCAAAGTTGGGCCGCGACTGCGTTCAAAAATCTTTGCGCCAAAACAGGCACTGGTAGACTCAAGTCTATTTTTGCCTTTGATATCATTCTCGGCGGGCGAGTTTGCAGGCGTTTTTGTAAAGTTTGTATAAAGCTAGCCTTTTGTTAACCATAATATTTGGTAAAGGGGGAGCTGCTAGGACAGAATAGGCTAAAGACATCAGCTTGAAATTTGAAACCAGGACTTCATGGTCAGTCAAACCCCAGAGGCAGATTTTCGGGTAACGTACTCGGACGAAATTCCCTCAGTTCACATACCCGTGCGCTTGAGCGTACTTGAAGCTGTAAACTTCAAGACAACCTGCCAGCAACTTTTTTCGGAAAGCACCACCGTTCCCAGCAAGATTGTCCTAGACTTCAGTCAGACGACATTCATCGACAGTAGCGGGATCGGTGCTTTAGTCAGCAATCTGAAATTTGCCAAACAGCGTGGCAGCGACTTGGTGCTCCAAAGCCTCAAGCCGCAGGTGATGGCAGTATTTGCTCTCACCAGCCTAGATCAAGTGCTGACGATCGAGCAGCCCTCTGCAACCTCAACTCCCACAGAGACCAAGCCCTCGGACAATCAGCTACCGATGACCCACCCCTCAGTGCAATCGTGGGTGAAGCGGCTGATAGACATTGTTGGGGCAATAGTCGGTTTGATAATTACAGGAATTTTGCTCGTACCCATAGCTGCAGCCATCACTATCAACGATCCAGGCCCGATATTTTTCGGTCAAACCCGCTGTGGCTGGATGGGCAGACAATTTCGGATTTGGAAATTTCGATCGATGTGTACCAACGCCGAAGCCATGAAAGCCCAAATCAAAAACCAGGCTTCTGGCGCATTTTTCAAAAATGACAACGACCCGCGGATTACTAAAGTCGGGCGCATCTTACGCAAAACCAGCCTCGATGAACTGCCGCAGTTTTGGAACGTTCTCAAAGGCGAAATGAGTCTAGTCGGCACTAGACCGCCTACTCCAGACGAAGTTGAGCGCTACGAAGTCCCTCAGTGGCAGCGTTTGGATGTCAAACCGGGGATGACAGGGGAATGGCAAGTCAACGGTCGCTCTCAAGTCCGCGATTTTGAAGATGTCATCCGTTTAGATTTAAAATACCAACAAAACTGGAGCCTGGTGTATGACCTCAAACTAATTGTCAAAACTGTAACAGTCCTGTTTAACAAAAATAGTGGCGCTGTGTAGCAACCCTCAACAACCCACCGCTGAACTTTGAGGTGCTGTTGCCAACGGGGGGCGGGAACTCGAAGTTGATACTTAGTCAAGCAGACGATCGCTAACGATAGCTACGTTAGCATTAAGTGTTAAAATTCACACGCCCAGAAAATGCACAGCTAGTTGCCAGCTCTGCAATTAGAGCATTAATAATTAGCAATTAGCCAGTTCGAGGTCATACTCGAATGATCCCAGCATGATTTTCGAGGACGAGAAGAACTAACCTGTGTTTAGAAAAGTAGCGACTGCTAACACGGTCGAAGCTTAAATCACTTCCTCGCAAGCTGACTCGGGAATTTTCCCTATTTAAACGCCCTACCGAGGCGGGTTACAGTATCGGAAGTCTCTCATTTGCTGTGCGAGTAAATGGTGCGAAAGGAATGCTCACCTTGAGGCAAAACGGGCTTCTTCAACTCAAGCTTGACTTAACTAATATGTTGCCAAGACCTTGCCCTCCTTTTTCTCTCCCTCCGGCGCTGAGTACAGCGGTGGTGGGGGCCGACCAGGGGGAAGAAAGATGAAAGACAAGCAACCAAAGGCCGAGCCGCACCTTCAGGTTGAAACAGACCTGAATGCTTTAACATCCGTTTTGGAATGGTTGGAGAATATCGTTTTGCCCCTGCTGCCAGCCGATTTTTGGTGGCAGTGCCGGCTGATAATCAACGAAGGCTTTACAAACGCTGTCCGCCACGCTCACCAGAACTTGCCCTCCACAACGCCCATAGACATTGAGGTAAAAGTGTTTGCCGATTACTTAGAAATTAGGATTTGGGACAGGGGTCAACCCTTCAACTTAGAAGCAAAGCTGCACTCGATTATGCAAGAGCAGCGCGATCCTTTGGACAGAGAAGGAGAAAGGGGACTGGTGTTCATGTACAAGCTCACAGACGACCTTCGGTATATCCGTACCGACGATCGCCGCAACTGCCTGGTAATGCGAAAAAACATTAGCTGAGGGCGCGATACCCGCCCGGTCAGGGCGGCTTCTTTCGCAAGCAGTGGAAGATCCCCTCGCCGCCTATTGTCCTACCCGGAACCCAACCACATCGTCTGCAATTCTGCGGGTGCAGGCTCGATGCACGCGGCTGCAGGACAATTTGCTTCAAAATAAATATTATGCGTATTCTAATTTATTCCTATAACTACTATCCAGAGCCGATCGGCATTGCCCCCCTGATGACAGAACTAGCGCAAGGCTTAGTCAAGCGCGGTCACCAAGTCCGAGTCGTCACAGGAATGCCCAACTATCCGCAGCGCCGGATTTATCCGCAATATGAGGGCAAATTTTACCTCACCGAAGAACACAACGGCGTCACAATTCAGCGCAGCTATCTGCGCGTCAACGGCCCCCACCCCAGCCTCCTAGACCGACTTGTGCTAGACGGCAGTTTTGTCGTCTCCAGCGCCGTCCAAGCCTTCAGAGGCTGGCGTCCCGACGTGATTTTCTCGACAATGCCCCCTTTACCGATTTGCGTCCCAGTCGCTTTTTACGGCTGGATTCGCGCTTGCCCGATCGTCCTCAACGTTCAGGATATCGTCTCAGAAGCAGCCGTGCGCGTCGGCTTGGTCAAAAAAAACGGACTGCTAGTTCGCATTGCTGACGCTTTGGAAAAATTGGCCTACCACACAGCCAGCCAAGTCAGCGTCATCGACAGCGGTTTTGTCAAAAAATTGCATTCTCAGGGAGTACCCCCCGAAAAAATAGTTTGCGTTCCCAATTGGGTGGATGTTAATTTCATTCGGCCCTTACCCAAGGAAAGTAACTCATTTCGAGAAACTCACAAACTCAAGGGCAAATTTGTAGTTCTCTATGCTGGCAATATTGCCCTAACTCAAGGCTTGCAAACAGTTGTCCAAGCAGCGGCTCGTTTGAAACACATAACCGAAATTGCTTTTGTAATTGTGGGGGAATCAACAGCCTTGGCGCGATTGCAACAAGATTGCGAAACTTACAAAGCTAATAATGTAATGCTGCTACCATTTGAACCGCGAGAAAAATTGCCCGAATTGTTAGCTGCTGCTGATGTTAGTTTAGTCGTACAAAAGCGCCGCGTTACTAACTTCAATATGCCTTCAAAAATTCAAGTAATTCTCGCCAGCGGCAGGGCTATTTTGGCGTCGGTTCCCGAAACCGGTACGGCCCAGAAAGCAGTGCAGCAAAGCGGTGGCGGGGTGGTGGTAGCGCCGGAAGATCCGCAGGCTTTGGCTGAGGCTGTTGAGGATTTGTACCTGCACCCTGCCAAGGTGGATGCGTTGGGCGACCAAGGCAGAAATTATGCTGTGGAGAATTACGGATTTGAGGAAGCTTTGAATCATTATGAAGCTTTATTTGCGGCGGTGGCAGCGAGTCATGCTGAGAAAATATTGGCGCCGCTGCCAAAATAAGATAACCGCTTGAAATCGTGCCTACTTAGAGTGCCAAAAGATGTTCCTAGCAGTACAGAAATAAGGTTCGTTAACATCAATACTCCGGACAGTTTTTAAAGAGGAATGCGATCACAATAAAATAGAGAAGTGAAAAAAGTGAGTGCAATCTGAACCCAAAATCAACAGAAAAAAAGGCACTCTTTTAGGTTAAGCTATAAAAACACACAAGCTCAACAGATTGCCTTATGAAGATTATTGAATCGATCTTACAACAAATGCCAGGGATTAGTCAACCCCAAAAGAAGTTTTTAATCACTTTATTTTCAACTATTTTGCTGGTCTATGGTAAGGTCAACTTCACGAATCTCAGTCGTTATAGTTATTTGAGCGAAAAAACCTACCGTCGTCACTTTCTCAAAAGCTTTAATTTTCCACAATTTAATCAATATTTCCTCGAATCTGCCTTAAATCCTGAACACACAGTCATTGCCGTTATCGATTGTTCTTTTTTAAGAAAAAGTGGCAAAAAAACTGACGGTAAGGGTTATTTTTATAATGGTGTAGCGGGGAAATCGGAACAGGGGTTGGAAATTTCTGTAATTTCTATTGTCGAAATTGAGACTCGTTTATCTTATAGTTTAAGTGTACAACAAACTCCATCACGCCCTCAAATAAAGCCTGCGAAAAAGCTGCCCCAAAAACCGAAGAATAGCTGGTCAAAAAAATCTCGCAAAAAACCTGACTTTCAAAGCTCAACGCCTGACATCACAAGAGTTGATGACTATGCACAACATCTAAAGAATACTCGTTGTTACTTCCCAACTTCTGTACGTT